>JBHNNM010000035.1:0-12797 GCA_048563625.1 Gammaproteobacteria bacterium
AAGGCTTATTTTACCAAAAACTTGCAAATTTAACACCCAAAACTCACCAACATTTCCTTATAAATCAATACACTATGATTTGTTCAGGGCGGACTATTTAAAATTATAGGTCAGGGTAATCAGGTACTGTTTACAGTATTTTGCAATAATTTTAAGTTAAAGAAAAGTACTGCCGAGGGAGCGTGGGCATCCTGCCCACGAAGAGTTTCAAGATGATTATGATTCAGTGCTGTAAATTTAGTTCATTGCAAATATGCGTCTTTGCTGATTGATAGCGGACTTTACAAGATCAACATAATCTCTGGACAGGATCAGTTCATCTTTGGAAAGCTTCTGTTCTACCTTGTCTTTCTCCAAGCTGGCTCCCAGACTGCCGTTATCTATGGCCAGGGTAAGGTAGACATGACTTAACAGGTAGTTCTCGTTGTTTTCGTGATACAGTCCTAAGGCAATCTGTGAATCCAGATCATTAGCCAGAACTGCCTGCTGATAGTAATTAACCGCTATTTCAGGATCGGCTTTTACCCCCAGACCTTTTTCATACATCTGACCAAGAATAAAGCTGGCACGGGCACTGGATTGCCAGGCTTCCGATTTACATTGTTGCAGAGCAGCGCTGTAATTCTGAGCATTAAATAATTTGCTGCAGTCTGAGGCATAGCTGAAACTGCTGGCGAAAATTAAAGCCCCCATTGAAATAATTGTAATAAGGTATTTTTTGAAGTTCATTTTTATACACTCCTTATCCTCATTGAACTAACATTGAAGTAATTAAATGCAGGGATAGTTTTAAGAGAATAATTTTTTATTATAATTTTAGCGGGCTAATTCTGAGTATCCTTTCTATAGCCACATTTATTATGGGTTTATTATTAACCGATTAAGGTCAGTAATTATATAGGTATATACCCCAATTTATACTACAAAAAACATTAACTTAGCTTATTCTAATATGCTTACTACAGGTCGCTGTAATGGTAGTTCTGCCTTGGCTGTTAAATGTCTTAATCTGTTCTATACTATTCTTTAACACCCATTATCAGGAAATTTATACCGTGGAAAAAATTATTTTAGTTGTTGTTTTTATTATTGCTGGATTTACCGGTACTTCTGTCTTTGCCAGCGATCAGCAGTTCAGGCAGATGGAGGAGAAAAAAATCTTTGATAAAATTCGCACTAAAATGATTGTTGGCTGTTATACACAGGGAAAAAACTACAGTCACAGGTGACCAGTCTGGAACTGCTGGAAACATTGTTTCCACAGCGGGTCCGTGCCTGCAGCTGTTTTCAGTCAGCCCTGTCACGGGTTTCCAATCGAACGATTTATGAAGACAGTAAACATTCCTACCAGCTTTATGTGCACAAAAAAGATGCTTTAAAATTAAATGATAAAGTACGTTTAAAAGAAGTTGAAGCTCAGATCAGAGCCTTTGAACCTTTTATGTCAAAAATTATAAAGCAGTGCGGCTTAAATCAATAATATCCGCCTGATTTAAAAAATGGCGCAAATAGTCAAAATTATGGCGTGTAAAGGCAAGTAAAATTTCTGTTTCTGGTTTAATCTGTTTCTATAGCAGTAATGTAATAGTACATTAAGCAGATAATAGAGACAGGAATGATGACGCAGGATAAAGAACTAAATGAGCTGGATCACTGCTTGCTCTTTATAAAAGAATGGCAGTTAAAACATGGTGAAGACTCAATTCCGGACGGATTACTGGATCGACTGGAAACTGTTCTGGAAAAATGTCTGCAGGAGTATTGCCAGAAAAAACATCAGCAGCATAAACAGGATGACGGCAAAGCCTTATAGTAAAAAGCAGAAAGATCTGGCTAGGCGCTTTTCTGAGAACCACACAATGGGGGGGGAATTGTGTGCTACAAAAAAACACCTAGCCAGAGCCTCCTGAGTTTTAGCTCAATAACGACAGATTTCAGCGTTATTTATTTTTTAGATGTATTTATACCCAGTAAAGGATACATAGGGCAGAAATTAAACAGACCTGTTAATAATGGTACTATACCAATCCAGCCCCAAGGGTTAAGTACATCAGGCAGTACAAATACCCCTGCAATTAAGACAATACCCACAATAATGCGTAAGATTTTATCGATGCCACCAACGTTTTTCATTATAAGCTCCAGTAGTTTTCTTTTTTAATGTGATTATATTGTTACAGAAAATACTGAAGCTTTAAGTGACAATGTCACTTAAAAGTGGAATTCGAGAAATATTAAAGTGTTTAGGAGAGCTTAATGTGCCAGCAGGTTGGCCAGCGCGTCATGATTGGTAATTTCAATTTTACCCCGGCTTAGTAATACCCAGCCTTTATTTTCAAACTCTTTCAGCTGACGGCTGATCACTTCACGGGCCGATCCCAGTTCCGTAGCCAGAGCCTGGTGAGTAGTGCGTATGGGCGTATTAACGGAACCATTCTCCAGCAGATACTTGGCCAGGCGTATATCCAGCTTGGCGAAGCTGATTTCTTCTACCAGGGTAATTAATTTAATCAGGCGATCACCATAGGAGTGAAATACCTGCTTGCGAAAGGCTTTGGATTCTGCCATATACTGTTCAAATATTGGTTTAGGAATAGCCAGTGCCACGACATCCGTTTCGGTGACGCCTTCAGCGGGATAGTCTTCAGATGAAACAAGGCAGGATGTGGTTAACACACAGGAATCGCCACTGCTAATATGATAAAGCACAATTTCTCGGCCATTTTCAGCACGGGTAAACACTTTAACCGAACCGGCAATGACCAGCAGGTAGTTTAAACACTGATCACCCTGATGAAAAATAGTGGTGCCTTCAGGGATAGTAATTTGCTGAGAGTGTTTAAGAATATTGATACCATCTTTGCTGATCGCTTCGTTTAATTTCGGGAAGAGATGCAAAATTGTATTGCTGAGTTCCATGAATGTTTGTTTATCTCGTTAGTAGTATTTAGTGGCGTTCCACCTGTTTCTGTTATCAAGGTATATTGTCACCAGGATATCCAGCAAGCTCTTTTATTTTTGCTTCCATGCCTCTGCGACCCTGAAGGCCACCAGAGTGAATGATCAGGATCCGGCTGTGCGGCGGAAAATAATTATTATTAATGAGTTCTACAATACCATACATCATTTTCCCTGTGTACACAGGATCCAGTGGTATTGAATGTTTTTGTTCAAATTCAATTATAAACTGGGCCAGCTCAGGTGTCATTTTACCAAACCCGCCAAAATGATAATCATAAACCAGTTCCCAGTTTTTTTGTGCCTTAACTGTTGGTGCTGAGTGTGGAAGCAGTTTCAGCAGCTTATTGATTTCCTGTTCAAGAAATTGTGCACCTTTTAAGGCAGGGAAGCCCAGAATCTTTGTACGGGCGTGTTTATTATTCAGTCCGTGAATAATCCCGGCAAGAGTCCCGCCGGTACCGCAGGCCACACAGACATAGTCGGTATTATCCGGGATCAGTTCGGCTATTTCAGCTGTACCTTTAATTGCCAGAGCATTGGTACCGCCCTCCGGTATCAGGTAAACCGCTTCGTTACTGGTCAGATAGTTTTCTGTTTTGAGCCGGCCCAGTAAGTGCCTGATAAACTCAGGCTCATGTTTTTTGCGGTATTCCTGGCGGTTTATATAGTACAGCTGCATGCCCAGGGTTTTAAGATCGGTCAGAGTAGGGTTAAGAGAACCAGAGTTAAGAGAACAATGTTCTTCACCTCGAATAATACCAATAGTTTTAAAATGGTATTGTTTGCCGGCCCCGGCCAGGGCATGCAGATGGTTGGAGTAGGGGCCGCCGAAACTCAGCAGTGTGTTGTAACCCTGCTGCTGAGCATCCAGAAGGCTGTATTTTAATTTAAACCACTTATTTCCGGAAATTAAAGGATCCGTTTTATCGGTTCTTAATATGGAAACAGAAAGCGTTGGCCTGTTATTACTTGCCTTAACCGGCGTGTTTTCAAATAAGCGGGTATCAAGTGACTGTAGTGGAATATCGGTAATAGGGTCTGACAGCATAATTGCGATATAATACCTGCCTTAATAAATAATATCACCCAGGAATTGATACAACCGGCTTATGAATACCCAACTGCCTCTGTCCTTTCAGGCTCCTGAATATGCTGTGTTTGAGAGTTTTATAGCCGCTGACAATCAACAGTTACTGCACTCACTGCAGGATGACTCCGAGTGGCTTATTTATCTGTGGGGTGAATCCGGCTCCGGTAAAAGCCACCTGTTACAGGCCGTAACCCAGTATTATCTGGCACAGAACCAGACGGCTTTTTATATCCCCCTAGCTGATAACCAGGAATTATCACCGCAAATGCTGGACGGACTGGAAGCTATGGATCTGGTGTGTCTGGATGAGCTGGATGCCATCTGTGGGAATGCTCACTGGGAAGAAGCCCTGTTTCATTTATTTAATCGTATGCGTGATAGCGACTGTAGACTGGTTCTGGCCGCTTCAAACAGTGCTGTTAATTTGGGTATTAAGCTGCCAGATTTACGCTCCCGTCTAAGCTGGGGGCTGACTTACCAGCTTAAGTCTCTGGATGATAAGGGTAAAGCCGCAGCTCTGAAGCAGCGGGCATCTCAGCGTGGCTTAAGCATGAATGATGAAGTCACAGCCTATATTCTAAAACACAGCAGCCGCAGCATGCACCAGTTAATGGCTCTGCTGGATAAACTGGATTATGCCAGCCTTGCAGAACAGCGTAAGCTGACCATACCGTTTATCAAAAGTTATCTGTCTTAACTTCTCTGTCCTTCAGACTCCTCACTCTATTCTTTTAGCTGCCGCTTTTTCTCCTGTTTAAAGACCCTGGCATACAGTACACAGCCCAGATACATCATCATCGAGGCCAGTGTTTCCAGAAGACCGGCATACCAGACATCAGGGTGGGCGCTGATCTCGGTAATACCATGGGCAAAGTAGGCAAGTGACAGAAAACTGGCCCACTGGTAGGTATAGGTTTTACTATTGAGCACTCCCCGCATGGGAAACAGCAGGGGTGTGCAAATAACCAGTAACACCAGTGCCGTAGGAAAGTGAGCCGAAGGAATAAGCCAGATAATATTCAGCATTAAAATCAAAAACAGTGAAAAATAGCCTGTTAATGCAATATTCTGGTATAAAATCAGTTTTTTCTGTTTTTCAGAATTCATTACAGGCATGTTTTTAATCCACTTCCAGCTTTTTTGCAATTTCAGCGACTCGCTGACCTGTGGCAATACACAGGTTTTTTTCATCGTTGCTGATGGGCAGGTTGCTGTCCTTGCCTGCCAGATGACTGGGGCCATAGGGTGTGCCGCCGCTTCTGGTGGCAATCAGTTCGGTTTCACTATAAGGCGTTCCCACTAGGATCATACCGTGATGCAGCAGCGGGATCATCATGGATAACAGGGTAGCTTCCTGGCCGCCATGCAGGCTGGAGGTTGAGGTGAAAACAGCCGCAGGTTTCCCGGCCAGGTGTCCTGACATCCAGTTAGTTGAAGTTGAATCAATAAAATACTTCATAGGCGCAGCCATATTGCCAAAGCGGGTCGGGCTGCCAAGGATCAGTCCTGAGCAGTCAGCCAGATCATCGTTATTGACATACGGAGCACCACTGTCAGGTATGCTGTCCTGAGTTGCTTCACAGACTGTGGAAACTTCTGGAACAGTTCTGAGCAGGGCAGACATACCTGGTACTTTTTCTACACCGCGGGCGATTAGGCGGGCCATTTCAGCGGTTGCACCATGGCGTGAATAAAACAGAATCAAAATTTGCGACATAATAATGGGAGTCTCATAAAAGCTGCAGATTAATAGGGCCTTTATCTGATTTTAAGGGAAAACAGATAAAAAATATGATAAATGCTGATTTAAACATTAAAAGTCCTTCAAAAAAGGCTATATTAGTACATTGTTTTATGTTTATTCAGACTTAAATATTTACTGTTGTCTTGACACTTTAACTGGTCAATGATACCTTCTTTTTTAAGGTCACTGAAACATTATCTGTATTTATTTTTGGTATTTAAAGGCGTAAATGACAGATAGACTTTTTACCCTGAAATTTCTCCGAGTGAAAGATTAATAGCTTAATAAACAAAACCGACCGAATCAATATAAATCAGGAGTCATAAGAAGAATGAAATTTAAAAACTATGCTAAGTTTCTGGGGGTGGTTACTTTAGCACTGGGTATTACAGTGGGTTGTTCTAATACATCTACAGCCAGTACATCAACTAATACAGCCAGTAATTCACAACAGGAAGCGGCACAGCTTATTGCAGAAGCTAAATCTGCTCTTAATACCGCTATTGAAGGTAATTATGCTTGGAGAGATACCGGCAAAATTATAAAGAAGGCAGAAAAAGCTCTGACTGCTGGCGATGTTGATAAGGCTCGTGCTCTGGCAGATAAAGCTCTGGACCAGACTGAAATGGCCAAAAAGCAAAGTATTGAACAGGACAAGGCAGTTAAAGAACGTTTTAGCAAATCCTGATGCAATCCTGTAAATTTGTTAAAAAGCGTTTAAGGCCTGTTGCTGTTTAACCGGTTAAAGCGTTAAGTAATAAAAAGGGGGCCTTTGCTCCCTTTTTTGATCATAAGCTAATATTATGATCTGTTCTGGCTATTATCCAAAATAAATCAGTGTTTATCCCTAAATTAAGAGCAAGCCTGTTCCCCCTTTATACTATGAGCTATTTTAAGCGCCTGTTTCAGTTTTACTGGTTTGTACTGCAGCGATTTTACCAGCAGCGCTGTACGGAAACGGCCGCTTCTTTAAGTTACACCTCCCTGTTATCCTTGGTTCCCCTGATGGCGGTTGTATTTGCCGGTTTTTCATCTTTTGATGTATTTGATAACCTGTTTGCTGAGGTTCAGCGTTTTGTTTTTGAGAATTTTGTACCTTCATCCAGTGAAGTCATACAGGAGTATCTTCATGAGTTTGTGGGTAAAGCCTCTAGACTGACCCTGTTCGGCTTAATCAGCCTGTTTATTATTGCCCTGATGCTGATGTGGCAGATTGATCGCTCCTTAAACCGGATATGGGAAGCAAAACGCAGCAAAAACCTGCTGCGTACCTTTCTGATTTACTGGGCGACCCTGACTCTTGGCCCCTTGCTTATTGGTATCAGCCTGATGATAACTTCTTACATAACGTCACTGCCCCTGCTGACCAATGCCGCCGACCTGGTTGGGCTGCAGGCAGAAACCCTGGCAATGATTCCGGTACTGCTGACCCTGCTAGCTTTTACACTGATTTACCTGATTATTCCCAATACCCGGGTTAACTTCTATCATGCGCTGGTTGGAGGTGTAACCGCAACACTGCTATTTGAACTGTCAAAAAAAGGTTTTGCGTTTTATATCTCTAATAACAATACCTACAGCAGTTTATACGGGGCACTTTCAACCTTACCCATATTTCTGATCTGGATTTATATTTCCTGGCTGGTGACGCTGCTCGGTGCAATGACTACCCGCTGTATGGCCTTATTTGATTTTTCACTCTCTGAACAGCATCTGTCCCACCATAGTTTTATCTCGGTGTTCCATATTCTTCGTTTATTATACCTACCCTCTCAACAGGGCAGAACAGTCAGTGAGCAGCAGTTATATGCCGAGGCAGTACTGCATTTTGAGGCTAACCTTGATGCCATTCTTAATGAACTGGAAAGCAGGAACTGGATTCATCGAACTGAAGACAATAACTGGGCGTTGAGTCGGGATCTGGATAATATTACTTTATGGGATCTGTATTCAAACTTACCTTATTCACTGCCAAAAGAGGTTACAGATGAACCTTTATCAAGTATTATTAGTCAAACCAATAAAGCCCTGGCTCAGGAATTAAACCGGCCGGTAAAAACGATATTTTCCCTGTATGATCAGGGATAATTATTTAACCAGAGAATCTTAATGCTAAAACGTCTTTTTATTAATACTCTGTTTCTGAGTATGGTTTTTTTCAGCCTGTCCGCAAATGCGGTTAATTTTAACTTCACTGATCTGGAAGGTCAGAAACACAGCCTGTCAGACTATAAGGGAAAATGGGTGCTGGTTAACTTCTGGGCCACCTGGTGTCCGCCATGCCGACATGAAATTCCGGATCTGTCCGATTATCATCTGGAACATGATGATGCTGTCGTTATCGGGGTTAACTATGAACCGGGCTTAAAAGATAAAAAACTGAAAAAGTTTATTAATGTCTACCTAGTTTCCTATCCTGTTACCCGTGTTAATCAGGAAATTATTGATGCCCTTGGCGAACCCAGGGGGCTGCCGACATCTATTTTAATCAGTCCGGAAGGGGATATTGCTAAACCCATTACCGGGATGGTTGATGAAAGACGCATTAATAAAATTATTACCCATTACACACAGGCTCAATCAAAATAACCAGATAATAATAACGATTAAGGCTATTGCTATGTATCAGATAAGCTCATATAAACCCTTATTATTTGTTTTTTTATTGATGCTGTTCAGCATCAATGTCTATGCCGCTAAAACTCTGCCGCCTGAAGAGTATTTTTTTGATTCCACCTTTGGTGATTTTTCCGAGGAACTGGCTACTGCCAGAGAACAGGGTAAAAAAGGCATTTTTATCTTTTTTGAAATGGATGAATGTCCCTTCTGTCACTGGATGAAAAAAATGTCCTTAACCAGCCGGATGTTCAGGCATATTATAAAAAGAATTTTCTTAACTTTGCGGTGGATATAGAAGGTGATATAGAAATTACCAATTTTCAGGGTAAAACCACCACCCAGAAAGACTTTGCCTTTAAGGAGAATCGGGTAAGAGCCACACCCGTTATTGCTTTTTTTGACCTGACTGGCAAGCGAGTTATGCGTTATACAGGAAGAACCCGCAGTAAAGAGGAATTTCTGCTGTTGGGCCAGTTTGTCTCTGAAGGGGCTTATAAAACCACTAAATTTTCACGTTATAAACGTAATCATAAAATAAAATAAACTATGTTAAAAATATCATCCGGGGGGGGATATTTTTTTTCGAGCTGTTTACTGTTTCTGGTATCTGCTAGTGTATCCAGTCTTAATGCTCGGACTATACCTGAACCGGTTACTCTGGAATTTGCCCTGTCCAGAGCTTCCCAGTCTGATTCACCGGAAATGATGAGTTTCTCCGCACAACAGCAGATAGCTCTGGCCGAACAGGACATCGCCCATACTAATGAGGGGGGCTATGTTTATATTAATGGCCGGCTTCGTTATGTTGAACCTTCCAAAATAGTACCGGCTTCAAAAACCAATGACAGTAAGTTAAGCCTGGATATTTCCAAACGCCTGTATGACTTTGGCCATACTCGTTCTCTGATTGATGCCAGTAAGGCTAACCTGGCATCGGTGAATGCCCTGTACAGTGATTATCTGTCAAAACGAGTTGTCGCCATTATGCAGGCCTATTTTAATGTCTTACTGGCGGATATTATCTACAGTCGTTCCATGGAAGCCATGTCCATTGTATATGTTCGGCTGGATAAACTGCGTTCAGAGTTTGAACTAAAAAAAATTTCTGATATTGAACTGTTAAAAGCTGAAAATGAGTATCGTGAGATCCGCCGGGAACAGATGCAGGCCCAAAGTGATCAAAGGCTGACCCGGTTGCGCCTGTCCCAGCTTATCTCACCGGAGTATCTTCCCGAACAACTGGAGGCTCCGGACCTGGAACAACTGCACCTGTTATCAGTCAAGCGGGAACTGCCGGATGTTGAATTATTATATCAACAGGCATTTAATCAGAATCCCCGTTTAGTGGCGCTGGAATATAAGCTTAAATCAGCCCGGCTGAAAATTGAGGGCTATCAGGCGGAAAAATATCCGGTTATTGAAGCCAAACTGCAGGCCGCTGATTATGCCAGAGAGCTGGGTACCTCCGATAAATACCGGGCTGGTATTGAAGTCAGTGTGCCTCTTTACCAGGCCGGCCAGGAAAATGCCAAGATCAGACGCTCCACCGGTGAACTGGTTCAGCTGGAGTCAGAACGTCTGCTGACCCGCTAGGAAATTGAACAGCAGATCCTGGAATTGTGGTTAAAAATCAGTGATCTGAAACGCCAGTTTGACGATCCGGATTTAACTATAGATTATAGGGATCTGTATCTTGACCGAAGCCGGGCTTTATATGAACTGGAAGTGACCAGTGATCTGGGCGATGCCATGGTTAAACTCAGCGATGCTCAGTTGTTTAAAGCTCAGACCGTCTTTGAACTGGCCATAAACAGGGCCAAACTGGATGCCCTGCTCGGCAATCCAATGAATTACTACAAATAATCTCCATCTATGTATATTCCCTCTCCCTCCGGGAGAAGGTTAGGGTGAGGGTAATACAGGAGTATTTATGAACATTTATTTCTTTAAATTTATTTTGTGGCTTTTACTTATCTTTTCCACAGGCATCGCTTATTCAGAGACTCAGGCTGATCTGTTCCCCATATCATCAGCCATATCTTCAGGTGTTATAAAAACAATCCATGTAACAGAAGGGCAAACCGTCAAAAAAGGTGACTTATTATTTGAATTTGATGATCGCCTGATTAACAGCAACCTTGAAGAAGCACAAGCTAATGTCCGTATGGCCAGCCTGAAAGCCAGTGAAGCCAAAAAAGAGGTTGAGCGTTCCATAGAGCTTTACGAACGTACACTCCTGTCAGACTACGATTTACAGCAGTCCAGAGTCAAATACCGTGAAGCACAGGCTGAACTGGCCCAGGCTAAAAACAAGCTGGTACATGTTCAATGGGACAAGGATTACAGCAAAGTCTATGCCCCCTTTAATGCCCGGATTAAGACATTAAAATGCTATTCCGGATGTTATGTTAATAATAATTTTTCCACTCAAACCATTCTGATTTTAGAAAAAAAAGTAAAATGATGTTATTTTATGCAAAGCAACGGTTTTAATCCCGGCATTTACAATAAGCGGATGAATTATTAAACCGGTTTTTAACAATACTTTTTGAAGAACCAAATTTAAATAGATAAGGTGGTGAAAAATGAAAAAACGATTGATTGGTGCAGCCATAAGCAGCGCTGTGTTCATGTCAGCCGCCCAAGCTGCGTTCTGGGATGATGGTGACAGTAATACAAACTGGGACGGCAGAGCTTATAATAATATGTATAACGATGCTTATGGCAATGTATATAGCCGTGGCTGGGGTGACGGCAGTATGGACAGCGATATGGATGGTGATGTAGAAATTACCATTAAAACCTGATTTCGCGGTCGTGGCCAAGGTAATGCCCGCAGTTCGGCTTATGGAAATGCCTACGGTAATAGTTTAAATAAATGGGATAATAATTATCGAAGCTATGGTGGTAATTACTATGATAACCGTGGTTATTATGCACCCTATGGCGGCTATGCTCCTGCTCCCAACAGGGATCAGCAGATAAAGGCTGCCCAGCGTCAGGCTGCAAAAATGAAAGCGGCAGAAGTGCAGGCTGCAAGAGTAAAAGCGGCACAGATGAAGGCGGCAGAAATGAAAGCAGCTGAGGTTCAGGCGGCTCGTGCACAGGCAGCGGACAAAAATGCCCAGACCAGCACACAAGCAATTGAGGCTGCACAAAAGCCTCAGTAATATTTACCAGTAATTGTTCAGACTCAATCCGACTCTGCCCCTGTTTCTTTATCTGGAACGGGGACAGGAGCCGGTTTCTGCTTAAAGTACATTGTCTCAAATTCACTGAGACTCACCGGTTTTGAATAAAAATATCCCTGTAGAATATCGCATTTATGTTCCTTCAGAAAATCAAATTGTTCTGGAGTTTCGACACCTTCTGCGACAATTTTCAGATCAAAAGTTTTAGCCAGACTCAGAATGCTTGATACCATGGCCTTATTCTGACTGTTTTCATAGAGATTGCTGACAAATGAACGGTCAATCTTGAGTTCGTTAATGGGTAACTGGGTAATATAACTTAAAGATGAATAGCCGATTCCAAAATCATCCATGGAAAAACTAATTCCAAACTCTTTAAGTTCGTGCATAATATTCACCAGTTTTTTTATATTATCCGCTTCAATGGTTTCAGTCAGTTCAAATACAATTTTTGAACACATGGGTTTCTGCAGATGGATCTGGCAAATACGTTTAACATCATTGATAAAGACATGATGCAGGATCTGCCGCATACTAATATTAATTGAAAACTGTTCCAGCTCAATGTTCTTTATTATTCCAGCGTACCAGTACTTCACAACCGACAATGCTGTTATCGGGATTAAGCTGAGGTTGAAAATTGAGCAGGATTTCATTTTTTTCCAGGGCAAAATGCAGTAAACGTTCTATTTCCAGGTGCTTTTCAATTTTCCGGGAAAATGCTTCATTAAATAAAATAACCCCGTCTCTGCCGGATGCTTTTACCTCGTACATGGCAATGTCGGCTTCTTTTATAAAATTACTGGCTCTGGTATCTTTTCCGGTTAGTAAATTAACCCCGATACTGGCACTGATATAAAGATGATGGTCGGCAATACTATAGGGTTGCTTAATGGTTTCTAATAATTGATTTGAAAAAACCAGAGCATCATGCTGACAGTCTTTCTGGTTGTTGTAATAGGGGCCGATAATAATAAACTCATCTCCACCCAGACGAGCCAGAGTGTGTTCTTTGCTTAGCAAATCAGTCATACGTCGGGTAACTTCAATTAGCAGTTTATCCCCTATATCATGTCCAAGTGAATCATTAATGGTTTTAAAATGATCCAGATCGATCAATAAAAGATAGGAATAATTGTCTTTCCGGCTCAGGTGGTTTAATGTCTGTTGCAGGTGATCAATAAAATAATTA
>JBHNNM010000036.1:0-12651 GCA_048563625.1 Gammaproteobacteria bacterium
GCGAACATGCGCAGATTGAGAATGAGCAGATTTTTCCCTATGCTGAACAGCATATCAGTGAGGATTTGTTTAAGAAAATGGGACGAGAAATTGCTAAAAGGCGAGGAATTAAGTTATAAATAAATCGTATTCACTCGTTGTCGAAATACGGCTTAATTAAAGCCATAATTTTATCCAGTGCTCCGGCATTCTGCTCAATAAGCTGATGGGCTTTTTTTGCCATGCTGTTGCGTTGATCTTTATCACTTAACAGGCTATCAAGTACCTGTTCCAGTTCTGTAGTATCCTGCACCTGCCTTGCGGCCTGGTATTGTAAAAACAGTTCATTAATGGCATAAAAATTAAAAATATGCGGGCCGTACACAATAGGTAACTCCAGGGCAGCCGGTTCCAGAATATTATGTCCGCCCACCGGCACCAGGGTACCGCCCATAAACACCAGATCTGAACAGGCAAAATAGCGCATCATTTCACCCATACTGTCTCCCAGCAAAATATCCGGGCTTATCATTTGCTCTTTAACAGAGGCACTTGCTATTTCTGTACGTTTAGTAACTTTCAGTCCCCGGGGATTTTCTTTCAGCATCTGATAAACAGACTGAAAGCGTTCCGGGTGCCGGGGCACCACAAGTAGTACCAGTTCAGGGTGCTTTACTCTGAGATTCTGAAAAACTGCCAGGATCTCTTCATCTTCTCCCTTATGGGTACTGGCAGCCATCAAAACCATTTTAGTTTGCCAGTGCAATTGCCGGCGTAAAGCCTGCCCGGCAACAATATCTTCAGGCTGGACTTTAATATCAAACTTGATACTGCCGGTAATATGCAGGGTATTTTCATCAGCGCCCAGCTCTTTCAGCCGTCCGGCATCCAGTACATCCTGAGCTGCAATACCGGTAAATTTCTGCAGGGTATTTTTAGTTAATCGGCCGAAACGGGCATAGCCTTTAGCTGAACGGGCAGACATACGGGCATTTAACAGCCATACGGGCAATTTTCGACGCTCACATTCCAGCAGCAAATTAGGCCAGATTTCTGTTTCCATAATCAGACCTAGGGACGGATTTATCTTATTTAGAAAACGGCGCACTGAACCGGGCAAGTCATAAGGCAGGTAACAGTGAAAGATGCGTTGCTGTACTATTTCCTGTGCAAAGGTTTTTAAAATCTGAGCAGAGCCGGTGGTGGTGGTACAGGTGATCACCAGGGGATAATCGGGATAGTCTTCCAGAAGTTTAGTAATCAAAGGCCGGGTGGCCAGAAACTCACCCACTGATACAGTATGGATCCAGACTGGCTGTCTAGCCAGAGCAAATACCGGCTGAGTAAAAATACCCAGTCGTTCAGCCAGACGTAAGGGCTGGCGCAGGGTTTTATAATCTGCGCTTTTTCGGTGTTTGAGTAACAGGCGTAGAAATAATATGGGGGTCAGCAGATAGTACAGGCTGGTGTATAAAAAGCGTTGCATATTTTATTTATTTAAACCCCCTCAGTCCCCCTTTAAAAAAGGGGGATGCCAGAACAGAGTCCACCATTTGAGAATGGTGGATATAAATACAGGACAGTTTCCAGATAGTCTTTTAAATTTAATCTGCCAGTTGAGCGACTAACTGGGCATTTTGTTTTAAGTGCTCAGGATTGATGGTGCCCGCTATCAGACAACTGACTGCCGGATGCGAAAAAACATAGCGGATGGCTTCATCAATTCCGGCGCCACCGGCCTTGCTGTCTGCATGGCCACTTTGCAGTCCCTTTTTTATCACCACACCCTTATTGAGTTCCAGCGCCCTGTCCAGTACCGGATCATCGGTATGATCGGAGGTATTACGGGTAGCCATAACCACATCGGTATTTTCTACTGTCCATAAGCCACCTTCTGTGGTTTTGGTAGACAGACCCGCGGCACGAATTAAACCTTCCTGTTTTAACTGCATCAGGGTGGCAACGGCATCCTGTTCAATGACCTGCTGATCATTACCGTCAGAATGCACCAGCACCACATCCAGATAATCGGTATTGAGTTTTCTCAAACTATTTTCTATGGTGGTTCGGGTAGCTCTGACAGAAAAGTCAAAGTGGGACTGGCCGTTAATAAAAGATTCCCCAACCTTGGAGACAATTACCCAGTCCTGACGCCGGGTCAGTAACTGCCCCAGACGTTCTTCACTATTACCATAGGCCGGTGCAGTATCCAGCAGGTTAATACCCAGATCCCTGGCCAGGGCTAATAATTCAACAACAGACTTATCATCAGGAATTTTAAATCCCCAGGGATATTTTACCTGCTGATCCCGGCCGAATTTTACCGTTCCCAATCCCAGCGGGCTGACCGGTATGCCGGTTTGTCCCAGTTCTTTTAATTGCATCTTTCTAGATTTACCCTCATCCTGATCTTCTCCCGGAGGGAGAAGGAATGAAATTATATTCTGGCTATGTTAACCATTTCTCTGTTTTTCCCAGGGCAGTTCTGATGTTCTGGCCGACTTACCCTGGATATTTATTTGCTGACCATTAGCTGGAGCTGGAATAGCCTGTTGCTTTAGCTGTTCTATAATTTTATCCGTCATTAACGGCGCCATGGCCAGCTTAACCGGCCAGGCCGTTATAATATTGTCCTGAATAAATACTGCGGGTTCGGCCGGGCGGCTGCCGTCAGGCATTTGAGGTTCAGCCCTGTCAATGGCCAGAACGGACCATTCACAGGCAGAGAAATCCATCCAGGGTATCAGTTTATGCAGCTCTTTTTTAGCCGCTCTGATCTGTTCTTCATCTGATCGGCCCACCCCCTGCTCAGCAATTTCCCCGCCCAGATACCAGACCATTTGTCCCTTTCCCAGTGCATGGGACGTAATGGTCATTTTAGGCAGGGCACTGGCCCCCAGACAATGGGCATATAGTCGGGGTAATACCGATTCCGATGCCTTAAGCATGGGCATTAACAGGGGACGCCGCTGCATTTTGGGTTTATCCAGCTCCAGTGTATTTAATAAGGCTTCATTACCCTCACCAGCGGTCAGAATCAGTGTTCTGGCACAGAAAACAGCACCGTCTTTATCATCTTCAATACAGTATGCACCGTCTGGGTTTTTTCGTATTGTGTTAACCCTGAGCTGTACAATCCTGTCTGCATACTGCGTTCTGATGGCTTCCAGCACAGTTTTAATATCCAGTACCGGCTCATCCAGCTGATAGACTTCACCCTGAAAATCCTGCCTATTAAAAGGCGGCATATAATCGGCCGGCTTAAGATGCTGCATACGGCTGCTCATAACCTTGCTGGCAAAAAATCCGGTCAGCCGGGAAGCCAGGCTTTTATTAGACCATAAGTATTGATGATCCGAGAGTTTAGCCGCCCGACTCAGATCCACTTCGCCCTGTCCCTGCAGGCAGGCCTTCCAGCGCTGCGGCATCTGGCCTATGGATTGCGCTGAATGGGTCAGTTTACCGGTCAGTGCGTATTTGGTACCACCGTGAATGATCCCCTGAGAAGCCCCGGTCTGCACACTGCCCAGACTGTCAGCCTCCAGTAAAACGGCCTGATAACCTTCTTTCAGTAAACGAGCTAAAGTCCACAGACCCGCTATTCCACCACCAATAATGGCAATATCAACAGACTGATAACTCATCTAAAAACTTTGCCTGTTAACATAAACTACCCACTAAAAACTGAACACCGTAAGAGTATCCGGGCATGGAGCCTGTATTTACGGGGTTTATGGAGGCAGGATGCCGAGATAAAGCGACACATGGATGTGTCTGAGCGTCCCCGTAAATACAGGCTCTATGCTCGGATACGGTAATATCTGCACTACACTTATTCAGCATCTTTATTTTCAACCGAATCATCTGCCGCACGAATTGAACGTATCAGACAGGTGGTGGAACAATTATCCACATATTCCATAACCAGAACTTCACCGCCCAGCTCCCGTACACACTCTCCGCCTGGGATATCATCGGGATTATTATCCCCGCCCTTAACCAGTACTGAGGGCGATACCTCGCAAATCAGACGGGTGGGGGTATCTTCGTAAAACGGTACCACCCAGTCCACGCAGCTCAGACCGGCCAGCACCTGCATACGCCGCTGCATAGTGTTAACCGGACGTTCCGGCCCTTTAATGCGTTTCACCGAATCGTCATCATTGACGGCCACCACCAGCCGGTCACCCAGTTTTTTTGCCTGCTCCAGGTAAGTGACATGGCCGGCATGCAGAATATCAAAACAACCATTGGTCATAATCACCTTTTCACCGTGATTTTTAGCATCTCGCACCAGTTCCACCAGGCGTTGTTCTGTCAGTATTCCCTGCTCTACATCACTAAGCTGACGCATGGCGGTACGTAATTCATGTACGGTGACGGTGGCCGTGCCAACCTTACCCACGACCACGCTGGCTGCCAGATTAGCGAGCCTGGTGGCATCAACCAGAGAAAGGCCGGCTGCTACCGAGGCTGATAAAGTGGCAATGACCGTATCACCGGCTCCGGTTACATCAAACACATCTCTGGCACGGGTGGGCAGATGTACCGGCTCACAACCCGACTGGATCAAAGTCATACCCTTCTCACTACGGGTAATTAACAGGGCTTCAAACTGCAGTTCCTGACGCAGTTGTTCCGCTTTTTCTACCAACTGCTCATCACTGTCACAATGCCCCACTATGGCTTCAAATTCAGATAAATTGGGCGTCAATAAGGTCGCCCCCCTGTAAATAGAAAAATCACTGCCTTTAGGGTCAATAATAATCTGCTTGTCCTGTGCTCTGCCTAGGTCAATTAACGCCGGCAGTTCCCGCAGAGTACCCTTCTGGTAATCAGAAAAAACCACCACATCATAATCGGCTAACTGGTGTTGATAAGCCTGTAATAGAGACTGACAACTTTGCGGATGAAATCCATCTTCAAAGTCCAGCCGGATCAACTGCTGGTGGCGACTGAGAATGCGTAACTTGGTAATAGTGGTACAGTTTTCCAGCTCCACAAAACGGCAGTTTACCCCCTGACCGGACAGCCGTTGTTTAAGAATCCGCGCTGGCTCATCCTGACCGGTAAGGCCCACCAGTGCAGGATGACCATTTAGAGCCGCAATATTAAGTGCCACATTACCGGCACCGCCTGGACGCTCTTCCGACTCCTCAATTTTAACCACAGGTACCGGGGCTTCGGGTGAAATGCGGGAGGTGGGGCCATGCCAGTAACGATCCAGCATTAAATCTCCGACCACAAGGATTCTGGCCGGGGAGAAATCAGGTATAGGTATTTGCATTGATGTTATTTTCTTTATTGTTTTCTTTAATTGCTATCGGCTAATGCTATTTTTACACACTTAAAGGGGCTGCTCTATGGTATCATATCAGTAAAACTGAAACCTGATCTTTAACCCTGTATTATACAACCAATAGTAATTTTTATAAAAATAATAATATGAGCACTGAGGATTTTTCCTGGCAGAACTACCTTGCCCCGAAATACTGGCCGTCCTGGCTGGGTCTGGGTGGTATGAGAGTACTGGCCATGCTGCCCTATCGTACCCAGCTGTTTATCGGACGTCGATTAGGTGACTTATTTGCTCGCTTATCTCCTTATCGCCACGAAATTGTACAAACCAATATTCAGATCTGCTTTCCTGAACTGGCCGCTGAACAACAGCAAAAACTAATCCGGGATCATTTCCATTCTATCGGGATCAGTATTGCCGAAACCGCACTGGCCTGGTGGGGTAAAGATAAAAAACTAAAAAAAATGCTCACGGTTAAGGGCTATGAGCATGTAGAAAAAGCTTTACAGGAAAAAACCGGAGCTATTTTACTAGGCGCTCATTATACCACCACTGAAATAGCCGGCCGAATGTTCAATATTGACCATAAACTGGCCGTCAGTTACCAGAAAATGCGCAACCCGATTTTTAATTACATGACGCTTAAGGGTCGGGAAAGGTGCATGGATCGGGTATTTGGCCGGGATGAAATTCGGGCTGCCTTTCGCTACATTAAACAAAAGCATTTAATGTGGATAGCTGTCGATCAGGATGCCGGAATCGAAAACAGCCTGTTTATTCCCTTTTTCGGCACCCAGGCCGCCAGCCAGACTGTGGCTTCACGTATGGCCAAAGTAACCAAAGCTCCAGTGATCCCTTATATATCCAGGCGGCTGGACAATGCCCAGGGTTACGTTGTTGAATTTTTACCGCCTCTGGAGAACTTTCCCGGAAAATCACTGGAAGAAGATACTCTACGCACTAACCAGCTCCTGGAAAAATTTATCCGCCAGGCACCGGAACAATATTTATGGGTTCACCGCCGCTTTAAAACCCGCCCGGAAGGTGAGCCGAAACTGTATCGAAAAAAACCCAGACGAGCAAAAAAACAGTGAGCCAGCCATATTTAAAAGATTATTTTCCAGAACACAGCTGGCAAAGTCTGTTTAAACAGAACAATCTGGAGCAGTTTGAAGCACTGTGGGCACTGGAAAGTGAATGGTTTGAACCGCCTAATTACCGCAGAAACGGCTGGAGTGGTGTAATAAAATACCCCCTGACGGATACCCATGGGAATACTACCTGGGTGTTTATTAAACGCCAGGAAAATCATAATTATAAAACCCTGCGTCACCCGTTTAGCGGTGTACCTACTTTCCGCCGGGAATATATCAATATACAACGCCTGAACCAGCATAATATTCCAACCCTGACCACACTTTACTACGGTGAGCGTCAAATCAGTGGCAAAAGCCAGAGTATTCTGGTTACCCTGTCACTGGAAGGTTATGAGAGCTTTGAGTCCTTTTTTGCTGATGACCAACCGGAGGATGACAGGCTGACCAAAAAAATTATGCAGCTGGCCGGCCAGCATACCCGGCGACTGCACGATGCCCATTTTCGTGACGGCAGTTTGTACCCCAAGCACTTTTTTGTAAAAGCGGAAGGCGATACTGTGGATGTCCGTTTTATTGATCTGGAAAAGCTGAAATGGTTTCCCTTTGCTTACCTAGTTCGTATGAATGATCTGTCCCGTATTATTCGCCGCCGGGCACCGATCAGCAAACAGGCCATTGAAATTCTGATCCAAAATTATCTGACCACCGGCCAGGATCTGCAACAAACACGTCTAGGACACAAACTCAGAACATTATTAGAGCATACTGACTGACAATTATGAGCTTTAAACGACAAGTTTTAAACGATGAGCCTAAATAAAAGCCAACTAGCCATTGCCGGACTTAAATTTCTGTCCTGGTTTCCCCTGCCTGTACTGCATGGTATGGGTTTTATTATCGGCTCTTTTTTATATCGCTTACCTAATAACAGCAGAAAAATTGCACAACAAAATCTGACTTTGTGTTTTCCTGAATTATCCGCCTCCGAAAGAGATAAATTATTACACCAGAGTCTGATTGAAAGCAGCAAAACCCTGCTGGAAATGGGCCCTATGTGGTTCTGGCCCCTGAAACGAATGTGGCGACTGGATAAAGGCGTAGTCGGACGTGAACATATCGACAATATACGGGCTCAGGGACGAGGTGTAATTGCTCTGACACCGCACTTGGGTCAATGGGAATTTCTGGGTATGCTGGCTCAGAGCATAGCTCCTATGACCAGCCTGTACCGCCCGCCCCGGCTCAAGGAGTTTGACCAGTTTCTAATTCAGGCCCGACTGCGTACCGGCAATACCCTGGCACCTACCACCACATCCGGGGTAAAACTACTGTACAGAACTTTAAGAAAAGGGGATATGACCGGTATTTTACCCGATCAGGATCCGGCTAACGGCGGGGTTTTTGCGCCTTTTTTCGGTATTGAATCCAACACCATGACACTGGTACATAAACTGGCTGAAAAAACCGGTGCCGGTATTGTTATTGCCTATGCCGACCGCCTGCCCCGTGGGCAGGGTTTTATTACCCGCATTCATCCGGTAGATGAGCAAGGTATATTGAACAGGGAGCCTGTTGCTGCGGCAACCGCTTTGAATCAGGCGGTGGAAATGTGTGTACGTGAACAACCGGCACAATATCAGTGGACCTATAAGCGGTTTAAAAAACGTCCTGAAGGGGAAGAAAAGTTATATAAAAAATAAAATTATGCTGCTTCTTCAGAAAATAACCGTATATTTTTATTTTTGTTCCAGCCTTCTATCTGGTGTGTCATTTTCCAGTAACTGACTGTTATGCAGATTACTGTAATAGCCATTTTTCTCCAGTAATTCATTATGGCTGCCCTGTTCCACCACGCAGCCGTGATCCATTACCACAATAAGATCAGCATTTTCTATAGTAGACAGACGGTGGGCAATCACCAGAGTGGTTCTGCCCTGCATCACATTGTCCAGGGCAGCCTGGATTTTACGCTCAGATTCGGTATCCAGTGCCGAGGTAGCTTCATCCAGAATAAGGATAGGCGCATCTTTTAACAGAGCCCGGGCTATTGCCAGACGCTGACGCTGGCCGCCGGATAATAGCACCCCGTCTTCCCCGACTAAGGTATCCAGCCCATCTGACTGCTCATTTATAAACTCCATAGCATAAGCCAGCTCTGCGGCCTTAATAACCTCTTCTCTGCTGTGTTTACTCAAAGAACCATAGGCAATATTTTTTTCAATGGTGTCATTAAATAAAGTCACCTGCTGGCTTACAAAAGCAATCTGATCACGCAAATTACTCAATTTGTAATCCTTTAATGATCGGTCATCCAGCAGGATCTCGCCCTGCGATGCATCATAAAAACGGGGTATCAGGTTAGCTATGGTTGATTTACCACTACCGGAATGACCAACCAGTGCAACGGTTTGTCCGGGTTCAATAATTAAATTAAGATCCTTTAATATCACTTTATCTGATGCTGGATAAGTAAAGGTCAGGTTTTTAAACTCCAGTTTACCCACCGCTCTATCAATAGTCAGGGAACCGTTATCCTGTTCAGCCTGCTGATCAATCAACTCAAAAATACTCTCAGAGGCAGCAATCCCCCGTTGTATTGTTGAATTCACTTCACTTAGCTGGCGTATGGGTTTGGGCAGAAGGCCAGCCGCTGTAATATATGTAATAAAAGCAGCGGGATCCATGTCTCCCGTAAATGAAAGTGCCAGAAATACCAGTAAAGCCAATGCCAGAGCCACTATCATCTGCAATATAGGGGTATTGATTGAAGAGGTCAGCACCATTTTCATATTCTGCTGGTAGTTATTCTTACTGGCTTTATGAAAACGTTGTTTTTCATACTCCTGGCCGCTGAAACTTTTGACCTCTTTATAACCACCAAAGGCCTCTGAGGAAACGTGGGTTAAATCCCCCATGGAAACCTGAATTTTCTTGCTGAGTTTTTTAAAACGTTTACTGGCATAGCTGACCACAAAGCCAATAAGGGGAGCCACAGCCAGAAAGGCCAGAGACAACTGCCAGTTAAGATAAAACAGATACCCCAGCAAGGCAATAACAGCAATGCCTTCCCGGATCACCACCTTGACGGCATCCGTAGCCGCCCCGGTGACCTGGGTAACATTAAAGGTGATTAAGGAGATCAGATGCCCTGAATTATGTTGCTCATAAAAGCCATTAGGCAGTAAAATCAGCTTGTCAAACAGGTCATTACGCATGGAACGCACAATAGAATTAGATACTTTAGCCAGAAAATAGTTACCAATAAAACTACCCGTTCCACGCAAAACATAAATACCCAATAAAGATAAAGGGATCAAGTAAACCGCTGAAGGCTCTTTGGTATAAACTGCATCAGCTAGCCAGCCTGCGATAGAAGCCAGTAGGGGCTGGGAACTGGAGTACATTAAATATCCCAGAATACTTAATACAAATATTTTCCAGTGGGGCTTAACGTATTTTAAAAGACGGGTGTAAACCTTTAAACCAGATGGTTTCTCTTGTTCGGACACTGATATTTCCATGGATTTAAAAAGGCTGATCATATCATAACTTAATGAATTTACGTATTTACTGGTCTTTTTGATTGTTGGTATGGGATAATTGCAGAATTGTAAAAAACACTAAAACTAATTAATTGATACAATCTCTAGATGCATAATTTAAGCCTGAATGAATACCAACAGTTAACTGTAGATTCCAGTATTTTAAGTTGTGATGAATTTGGTGACAAAGTCCTTGCTTTAAATGATCAATCTATTATAAAACTATTTCGTGTCAAACGTTTTATATCCCAGGCAACACTATATTCACCAGCCAGGCGTTTTGCCCGCAATGTCAGGTGCCTTAAAAAAATTGGCATACCTACCGTTACAATAATTGATTTATATAAAATATCTGATTTAAAGAGAACAGCCGTTCATTACAAGCCTCTCAAGGGGTTAACAGTAAGAGAATATATGCAGCAACATGGAACTTCCCCTGAATTCCTTGAAAAATTCGGTATTTTCCTGGCCAGAATGCATAATAAAGGCGTATTTTTTCGATCCGCTCATTTTGGCAATATTGTTTATACCCCTGAAAAAGAATTCGGATTGATCGATGTTTCAGATATGAGTATCAGCCCGTTTTCTCTGGGTTTTTTCAAGCGAATACGTAATCTTAAGCATATTTTTCGTGTCAGAGAAGATGTGGATTTTATTCAGGATAACAACATCATTGAGGAAAGCTACTTAAAGAATTGTCCTATTCAAAGTTCTCTTTTTAAACAAATTTTTATTAAAAACATTAACCATATGAAAACTCATGCAGACAAATAGACAAAAGTGAATATTCAATGTTAATAAAAATTACCCATTTTATCAGCGATTATATTTTACCTGTCGGTTTCTTTTTCTTTTTATCCGGAATTCTTTTTTTTTCAAGTTTCAGTGCTTATCATACTCAGATTTATATTTTCTTAATTGCTCCAGCTTTATTACTTATTTTATTAAATCATAGAAATTACAGCTTAATTTTCTCATCTCATGCATTTATTTTGTTAATATTATTTTTATCTTATGCACTGTTCAGCCTGTTATGGAATTCCCCTGAGGTTGAAGATATAAAATCATTCAAAGAAATATTAATTATATATCTTTTTATTATTGCTATAATTACTATTGCACAAAATAACACAAAGAAATTAATTCTACTTCTGCTCATTTCCAGTCTGTTATATTCAGTAACTGCTTATTATAATTTATTTCAGGATTATATAATTGCCCAAAAACCCTTTAGCATGCGAATTATAGGAGTAGGCAACTTGTCTAATCCATTATTATCCAGTCATTTATATGGTATCTTTAGTGTTTTTACAATAGCATATTTTTTTACTCAAGCACGCAATTTGAAGAGTGATTTACTATTACTATTCATCTTCACTGGCCTAATTTTGTTTACTTTTTTCACAGGTTCTCGAACACCATTAGTTGGCATTATTGTAGTTTTAATCTTTCTAATGTGGGAACGTAAAGACAAATGGCTTGCATATTTATTGGCTATAATCTTAACTCTCTTTGCCATCTATCTATTTTTTACTTTTGATAGTTTTATAAAAAGAGGGTTTTCATATAGACCTGAAACATGGTCGATTTCTATACAACACTCACTCCAAAGCCCAATTTTAGGGCATGGTTTAGGCACAGAAATTAGTGTTTATTTAGCATCTTTGAATAAAGATTTTCATGATTCACATAATATACACATAGGTACTTTTTATCAGTTCGGCTTGATTGGTTTAGTACTTTGGTTTCTTCTGATTATTTATGCATTTAAGATCTACCTAAAGAACAGAGATTTCAGACTTGCTCAGATAGGAGTTTGCTTACTACTTTATGGTATGGCTAGTGGAATGACAGAAGCCACCAGCTTTCTTACACGTCCAAAAGAAATCTGGTTTTTAACATGGTTACCTTTATCATTATTATTAAGTGTCGAGTTTATACGACTAAAAGAACAAGCCTATAAATCTTAAAACATCTTTACCTATTTCAATTCAGAAAAATCAGGTTTTATTATATGAATCAATTGGTTTATTTAGTTTACGGCAATAATCAAAATATTATTGATGAAGCCAGGTTCAGCATAGTAAGTGCTATTTACCAATCATCAAAAAATAACAACACTCTTAACATCGTTATTATCACAGATACTCCTGAGTTTTTTAAGGGGTTTCCTGTAACAATAAAAACCATTACTCAACACCAATTACCAGCATGGTCAGGAAAGGAGAATTATCACCATAGAAGCAAGCCTGAAGCATTACTTTATGTAATCGACAAGGCAGATAAAACCATACTTATTGATACAGATACTATATTTAAAAAAGATCCCGAAAACTTATTTAAATTAATTGATCAAAACTCCATACTGGTAGATAAAATACATCAAAAAGGGAATCAAACGCCTGATTCATACTACAACACCTGTAGAGAATTTCTTGTATCTCATTACAATATTACAGATGATATGCGGCACATTAATTCTGGTATTATTGGCATAACTAAAAACAATAAAAGAATTATAAAACAGAGCCTTATTATAATTGATCAAATATACAACTTATTCAGGCAGATTATTTCATACAGAGCAGTTTGCATTAGCCGTATCTATATTTAGTAACTTAGATTCAACTCATAAGTGCAACTTAACCAGGTTGTATTTATGATATTTACTGAATATCGCCGATGGTGTAATTGAAAAAATCATAAGTACAGCTAAAAGCATTGGAAAAAATGG
>JBHNNM010000037.1:0-12637 GCA_048563625.1 Gammaproteobacteria bacterium
CCCCTTTAGTCTGTGTATCAGCGGCAAAACCGCTTTTATCAATGCCCGGGTATAATTGGGATCATCCGGCATGGGCATATTGGGGGGCAGGTATAACACCGCCTGTTTTGAATAATTAAAGGGACTGTCAAAGCAGGCAAAACTGGCCTGGTTCAAACCCAGCTCGGTCTCAAAATAATTAAACCGGGCTGCCAGTCTGTCCTGTTCTGATACCTGCTCTAATGAGTCATCAATAAGCCCGTTAGTATTAATCGTCAGGGTGGCGGAAGTAAATACCCAGGCCGCTTTTTGCTGGGCTATATGAGCTTTAAACTGTTCGCCAATCATTAACGGAGTCGAATGAATTTCAAAGCCTGCCCTACTGCATTCAAACCAGTGAATATTGGTCTGTTCAGTATCATTCTGTTTATGGGACTGTTCACTAAGGCCAAGGGTATTAAACGTACTTAATAACTGCTCAGCTCTATGAGCAAAGTGCTCCAGTATCTCATTAACGGGAGCCAGTTTTACCAGATGATTGACCAGTTTACTGAATACATAAGTGACTTCATCCAGTAAGCGGTTAATCTCCTCACTCAGATGTTTAAAGCTTTCACCTGAAGATAGCTGGTTTTTTAGTTCCTTGCGGACATCATGTAACAGGCCTTTAATTTGCTTTGAAGATATGTGTTGAGAAAAAAATTGACCGGCAATATCCGGCAGCTGATGGGCTTCATCAATAATATAATTCACGGCATCAGGCAGGATATCCCCCAGCGCATTTTTTTTCAAACTGAGATCAGCCATCAGCAGGTGATGGTTAACAATAACAATATCCGCCGATAAAGCCTGTTCTCTGGCTTTGAGTACATAACAGCGTTCATGTTCCGGGCAATCTGCCCCAAGGCAGTTTTCAGTTGTTGAAGTGACCATGGGCCAGATAGCTGACTGCTCCTGCAGCATGGTAAATTCTGCCCGATCGGCAAAACGAGTTTGCCCGAGGTGTTTTTTCAGCCTGTGCAGATCCGACTGGGTCTGTTCATCATACCAGGATTCACCGGCTGATTGTTCCAGACGATACAGGCAGACATAGTTTGAGCGGCCTTTAAGGAGACTGATATTAACCTTACGCTGTAATACCGGTTCCAGTGCCTTAACGATTAAGGGTAAATCTTTATAAAAAAGCTGATCCTGCAGGTTTCGGGTAGCGGTACTGACGATGGTCTGTTGCGAGGATAATAAGGCCGGTACCAGATAGGCAAAGGTTTTAGCGGTTCCGGTTCCGGCTTCACACAACAGGATTTTTGAGTTGAGCAGCGCATTACTGACCTCGGATGCCATTTGCTGCTGGGCCTCACGGGGATGATAACCCGGAATAACATCCGATAGCAGGCCGTTTGGAGCAAATACAGCCTGCAGTTGGGTACTGAACGGTTCGACAGCCGGAGCGCTTATAAACTCAGCTCCTGTTCATTTTTTGTCCAGTCCCGACTCCAGGCCAGTGTGGCAATTTTTCTGAACCGGGCCACGGTCATGGCGCCTTTTCTGGCCTTTTTACTGGTTTTGTCTACCATATTGTCCGTCAGTGTGGCGCGGTCAATTTCATAAATTTCAAACGGCTCATAATCATCATCCAGCAGCACCAGAACCACACTGTCCCAGTTCTGTTCCAGTTTAAGCTGACCTATACGCTGGGTATTTTTTGAGTCAGAAAACATGGTACGGCCCTTGATCTGCACACGGTCACCCTGCAGATCCCCGGATTTTTCCGTACCGATAGCTTCATAACCGACCTGTTCCGGTGCCAGATGTAACAGGCGAATAGCATCATAGACAGAAATTTCATTACTGACCCCGGGCATGGTTTTACCGGTGGCACGCCGATAATTAGCCGCCAGCTGTCGGGCCTGCTGCATAAGTACATCGACTGAATAGGGGTTATCGGTATTCTGGGTCATGAATAGTAATTCTGATGATTATTCCGGTGTTTTCATAAGCAATGACGGCTATTCTATCAGCAAAACCCGCTTAATTCGCCCTGAAAGCCCGGTTTGAGGTGGAATTTAATCAAAAAAACGAGTAAAAGCCGTGTAATCTTCCCGCTCAGTCCGGTAACTGTTTACAGCCGCAGAGGTATCTTCATAGCCCAGTGCCATACCGCAGATAAGTACCGTATCCTGAGCATAACCCAGATGTTGTTTTACAATATCCGGATATTCAGCCAGCGCTGCCTAGGGACAGGTGGCCAGTCCCTGATCTAGAGCCGCCAGCATAACAGACTGCAGGAACATGCCGTAATCCAGAAAGGTACCTTTTTCTGCCATAGCATCGACAAAAAAGAACAGCGCAACGGGTGCATCAAAAGCACGGTAATTGGCCGCCCATTGATCTTTCTGGCATCGTTTGTCCTCTCGAGTAATATTTAAGGCAAAATACATTTTCAGGCCGCAGGCCTTACGGCGGCTTTTATAGGGCTCAGTCCATTGAGTAGGATAATACTGGTAATCCAGTTCGGCCTTGCGCTCGGAACGAAAGGCCTGTTCCAGCTGTTCATCCAGTAATTGCTTGGTATTACCCTGCACAACCGCTACCTGCCAGGGCTGGGTATTGACCCCGGAGGGGGCATGACGGGCCAGATCCAGAATTTTCTGTATTTTTTCAGCTTCAACCGGGGTGTCAAGATAAGCTCGGGTGGATTTACGTTGTAAAATGGTGTCTTTAAATTGCATGTCGATTTCTTATTATTAATGATAGCTATTCAGCCGATGCCACCACAACTGAGTGTGGCGACAGTCACTCTAATAGAGTTTTATTTTTTAGTTATGACCAGAAACTGTATCAGGGACATCTATAGAAGAAGTCAGAGCCAGCAGACCAGCATTAATGGCACGGTTGCGCCCCATTTCCTTGGCATCATACAAAGCCTGATCCGCGCTTGCAAGCAGCTTAAGTCCCAGTTCCCGAATATCCTCAAAACACTGCTTACTTTCAATAGTGGACACCCCGGCAGAAATGGTAATGGTCAGGAGTACGTTTTTATCAACCACCACCCGACTGCGGTTAACGGCATTAATAATACGCTGGGCCACCATCATGGCTTCTTCATTGCCGGTATCCGGTAATAACACGGCAAATTCCTCACCACCGTAACGGGCCAGAACATCATGGGTTCGTAACACACTTTGCACTCGCTGGGCCACCTGGCGCAGCACATCATCACCAACGCCATGACCGTAGTTATCATTTACAGATTTAAAATGATCAATATCCAGGAATACACAGGAAATAGACGTTCGGGAACGATCCCTCCGGTTCAGCTCTTCCGGCAGACGCTGATCGAAGAAACGGCGGTTGCGAACCCGGGTCAAAGGATCGGTAAAAGTACTTTGTTTTAAACGTTCCAGGTTCAGAGCATTTTCCACACATACAGCCATAATAAAGGACAGCCGTTGCAGGAAATCACTGGAAGCATGGGACTGAAAACGGTTAATATCCCGGCTGCCGCAGCAGAACACACCAATTTTTTTGCCTCGACGAATTAAGGGCAGAATTGCAATAGAAGCAATACCGGGTTTATCCATTAACCACTGGTGTTTAGAACTCTGATAGGTATCTGTGCAGATTTTTGAGGACATGTACTGGAGTTTTTCCAGTTCCATAGGAAAATTCAACAGGGTCAGAAAATTATATTCAATAGATTCAAGAGTAGCTTCCGGGATTAAACGGCGCAGTGATAAGTCACTGTCTTCCAGTAATAGTGTGCAGGCATCCAGTTTAAACAGGTGCATATAATCATGACCGATAATTCTCAGCAGATCTTCAATAGATTCTGCAGCCATCAGTTTAAATTCTATGGCTTCAAAACGTTCAAGTTTTTTCTGGTTTTCATGCGCATTAAATAATAATGCTTCCAGTTGAGCTTTTAGACGCTGTGTTTCGTTCGTTTTATCAACGATTCCCATAACTGAACCTGTTTTTTGCTATTACCTCATTCTAGTACAAACAACAGGGATTTACACAAATTAGCACACAAAAAATCACATTCAGCCGGTTTTTTTGTATTATTTTTCTGACACATATTTCAGCCACAATCCTACAGTTCTCTGTAGTAATACCTGTCCTGAAAGTCAGCCAGTTTTTAGTAAGATAATCATCAGGAATAATAAAAAAGGATTTTTACAATGCCCCGCACCACCCATTTATCATCCTGTGGTTTCAGCCTGGTTGAAATGCTTATTGTGCTAGCCATAATGGGTATCTTAAGCAGTTATGCCCTGCCTTCTTTGAGTAAACTGGTAAACAGTAATCGCCAGAGCATGGTATTACTGCAATTGTTTAGTCATCATCAACTGGCTCGCTCAGAAGCCATTAAACAGAACCAGTCAGTTATTTTATGTAAATCAGACAACGGCCAGCAATGTACGCCTTCTGCTCACTGGCAGAACGGCTGGATTGTATTTGTTGATAGGGACAACAATAAACAATTAAGTGGTACCGAACCACTGATTTACAGCTTCCAGAACCAAAATCCTTCTTTATTCATAAGTTATAAAGGATTTGGGTCGCATAATTATATCCGTTATTATCCCGATGGACGAAGCAGTACTAATCGCAGTTTTGTTTTATGTACACTGGAAGGTGATATTTCAGCCCGCAGTCTGATTATTTCACGTACGGGAAGAGCCCGCCTGTCATCAAAAAATGCCAGCGGTAATACCCTGAAATGTGGTTAAAGTAATATGGATTCAATGTAAAATTTAAAAAACTCAAATTTTAAAAAATGTTGCTTGACATTAAATTTAAAATCAATAGAATATGCATCGTTGTCCAAGAGCGATGCCTCAAAGACAATAACTATTCCCCAATAGCTCAGCGGTAGAGTAGGTGACTGTTAATCACTTGGTCGCATGTTCGAATCATGCTTGGGGAGCCAAACACTAAAACCCTTGTATATCCATTTGATTGCAGGGGTTTTTTTATTGGTTATTTTAAATAAAACTTAAAATACTACAATTTTATAAATATTGATATCATCTTTAAGCAGAAAGGATGCAAAGCATGACAACGACATTAAACATTATTAAATCTATTGCTATAGCGGGTGCTGCTTTAATTGCACTACTGGCTATTGGTTTGATTTTTAATATCACAATTTAATAATATATTTAACCCACTTAATTCATAGGGTTTTAGAAACCGCTGTACTAATTACTACGAGCGACAACAAGCTCCTACAGCGGTTTTTTTATTTTCAACACTCTTTCCGGACTATCATTGCCCCATTTAAATACCGGATTACAAGCCTATATTTAAAAAATATTGCTAAAGTCATCTCTGCCCTACAAAATTACCCTCATAAAATAAGCATTTAGTAATACACCTGATCTAGATCAGGGTTAACCCTAAGTTATCATCCTAAAATATAATCAAATTTAAAGATTTTAAACGTATTTTAAACATAGCTCCGTTTATACAACGGCAGGAGGAATATGATGATTATCGATTCATTATCATTAATAGCCATTTTAACTACAGTTTCCATTGTCATGTTACTGATCTGGAACTATTGCCAGGGTGGCTGCAAAAATAAATAAGTAAGCATTGCTCTTAGTTAGACTCTAGGTTTAAGACTCGAAACTGAATATAATAAAACATTCTTATATTCAGTATTTCGAGCCTTATGACCATAAACAAGCCTGATAAAGGCAGTTCCACTAAACATACGCCAATGATGGCGCAATACCTTAAGATTAAGGCTGAGTTTCCCGATATGCTGGTGTTTTACCGCATGGGGGATTTCTATGAACTGTTTTTTGATGACGCAAAAAAAGCCTCGCAGTTACTCGACCTATCTCTGACCGCCCGCGGTCGCTCCGCCGGGGAACCCATTCCCATGGCCGGTCTGCCCTACCATTCAGTGGATAATTACTTAAGCAAGCTGGTTAAGCTGAACCAGTCTGTGGCCATCTGTGAACAGATTGGTGATCCGGCCACGTCTAAAGGTCCGGTAGAACGCAAGGTGGTACGCATTATTACCCCCGGCACCATTACCGAAGACAGTTTACTGGAAGACCGTAAAGATAACCTGCTGGCTGCCATTAGCATTAATGATAAAAACTCACCAGCCTATGGCCTGGCCATACTGGATCTGACCAGCGGTCGTTTTAACGTGTCCGAACTGGACAGCCTGGAAGCTCTGCAGTCAGAACTGGAACGTCATAAACCCAGTGAACTACTGCTGGAAGAAAACAGTCCCTATAAAACCGCACTAAAACAGCAGCTGGGTAAACAGACTGCCTTTACTGAACAGCCGCCCTGGTGGTTTGACGAGCAGGCTTCCCGACAGTTGCTTAATAAGCAGTTTGGAACACAGGATCTGTCCGGTTTCGGCTGTAATGATTATCATAGTGCCCTGAGTGCCGCCGGCTGTTTACTGCAATATGTGCAGAACACCCAGCGCATGGCTTTGCCGCATATCAATACCTTAAAGCCGGAACAGCATGACTCGGCCGTGGTGCTGGATACCATCAGCCGCAGAAACCTGGAAATCACTCAGGCACTGAGCGGCAATCCGGAACATACTCTGCTGGCCGTCATGGATCACACCGCTACTACCATGGGCAGCCGGTTATTGTGCCGCTGGCTGAATCGCCCCCTGCGTGATCATCATATTCTAAAACAGCGTTATCAGGCCATTGAGCAACTGCAGTCAGATAACCGCTATGAGTTTATTCAGCCCTTATTAAAACAGATCGGCGATATTGAACGGGTGCTGACCCGTATTGCCCTGAAAACTGCCAGACCGCGTGATTTTGAACGGCTTAAACATTCTCTGGCGGTATTGCCGGTATTACAGAGTGAGCTGGTTACTATAAAAGATCCGCTGATTCAGCAACTGGCTCAGACCATTGCTGTTTTTCCCCACCAGCAGCAATTACTGGAACAGGCCATAATTGACAATCCCCCTGTTCTGATCCGTGACGGCGGAGTCATTGCTCCGGGTTATGATCAGCAACTGGATGAGCTGCGCAATATCCAGAAAAACGCCAACCAGTATCTGGTAGACCTGGAAGCAAGGGAAAGAGAACGTAGCGGCATAGCCACTCTTAAGGTCAATTATAACAAGGTGCATGGTTATTATATTGAGGTCAGCCGTGCCCATTCTGAACACTTGCCGGAAGATTATCAGCGCCGCCAGACCCTGAAAAATAATGAGCGTTTTATTACTCCCGAATTAAAAGCCTTTGAAGATAAGGTGCTCAGTGCCAATGAAAAAGCCCTGAGTCGGGAAAAAGCATTATACGAACAACTGTTTGACAAACTTTCACCACAATTACTGGCCTTACAGGCCAGTGCCGGAGCCTTGTGCGAACTGGATGTCTTATGCAACCTAGCAGAACGGGAGGTCAGTCTTGACTGGTGTAAACCGGTACTGGATAACGGCACTCATCTGAATATAGAACAGGGACGCCATCCCGTAGTTGAGCAGATCCAGGACAGCCCTTTTGTGGCTAATGATGTCCGGCTGGATGCTCAACGCCGGATGTTATTAATTACCGGGCCGAATATGGGGGGTAAGTCCACCTATATGAGACAGGTCGCCTTACTAACGGTCATGGCCCATATCGGCAGTTTTGTTCCGGCCCGTTCAGCCAGTTTTGGTCATATTGACCGGATTTTTACCCGCATTGGCGCTTCCGATGATCTGGCCGGCGGCCGTTCTACCTTTATGGTGGAAATGACCGAAACCGCTAATATACTGCACAATGCCACCGAGTATTCTCTGGTGCTGATGGATGAAATCGGCCGCGGTACCAGTACCTATGACGGCCTGTCCCTGGCCTATGCCTCAGCTCATTACCTGGCTGAAGAAATATCCGCTTTTACCCTGTTTTCCACCCATTATTTTGAACTGACTCATCTGGCTGACCAGTTTCCACAAATTGTTAATGTCCACCTGGATGCGGTAGAACATGGCGAAAAAATTGTCTTTATGCACAGGGTGGAAGAAGGCCATGCTTCACAAAGTTATGGTATCCAGGTCGCCGCCTTGGCCGGTGTTCCGGCACAGGTCATTAACCTGGCTAAAAAGAAACTGGCCATGCTTGAGTCCATGGAGAGTTCTGATACCCCTTCTGCCAAGAACAGGGAAAATCAGCAGGTTGAATTAACACTGGAAACAGAGCCTGACTATAGTGAGTTAATTACTGAACTGAACAGTATTGAGCCGGATAATCTAACACCTAAAGAGGCATTAGATATTCTGTATCAACTTAAGAGAAAATTATAAGGCAAGCGTTTTTAATTGATTCCTGATTCTATTCCAGCCCCGCAATTAAGGCCAGTCGGGCCAGTTCGGTAACGGAGCGTGTCTGCATTTTAGTCATCATATTTGCCCGGTGCAGTTCTACCGTTTTAATACTGATATTTAATTCACTGGCAATAATTTTATTAGGCATTGATTCCAGTACCCGTTCCAGGACTTCTCTTTCCCGGGGTGTCAGTTTATCCAGATTCTGCCGCACTGCATCAATACGCTTCTGCTTTTCACGTTTATCATTATCATAACTCAAGGCATTCTGAATACGCTGCAGCATTAGGGTATCGTTATAAGGTTTTTCAATAAAGTCATACACTCCGGCTTTCATGGCCCGCACAGCCATGGAGACATCGGCATGACCGGTCATAATAATAACCGGCAGAATAGCTCCCTGTTCGACCAAGCACTGGTGCAGATCCAAGCCATTAATATCCGGCATTCGCACATCAATAATGGCACAACCGGGCTGTTTTTCAGTATAAAAATCAAGAAAATGTCGGCCGTTTTCAAAAGCCATAACTGGAATATGCATTGAGTCTACCAGCCATTCCAGTGATTCACGAGCAAACTTATCATCATCAATAATATATACGGTGGGTTCTGTTTTATTATTCTTATTCAATTAGTGCTCAGTTAATGGCAGTTCAATGGTAAAACGGCAGCCTACGGGGGCCAGATTTTGCTTTAATATGGCCATTATGTGACTCAATAATGGTTCGGCTAATAGACAGTCCCATGCCTTCAGGTTTACTGGAATAAAAGGCATCAAAAATGAAGTTTAACTTTTCCTCTTCAATTCCGTTACCGGTATCTGCAACGCTTAGAATAACCTGCTTTTCAGTACATGAGGTTGCGATGGCGTTGGGCAAACCAAGTTTTGCCTTCTACAGCCCAGCAACTCTTACATTTTTTGTTCCCTGTTACCTTTTCGTACAGATTCAGATCTTTTAACATCTGGGAACCGTAAAATTTAAAAATACCTTCCGTTAAGGGATTAGGATGAGACTGAACCAAGTCATCTCTGCCCAGATCCTTAGCCCCTTTTATATTTTTGGGATTACATTTAGCAACCATTAATTCCAGTTTGTTATGGGTATAGATCTTGTACTTATCCATCACACCTTTGCCCTTAAGCTTCTTAAGGTGTCCAAGGTTTACACTGGCATAGAGAACCGGGTTCTGTGCAGTTTCCTGATCATTAATTTTTCCCTGCTTGAGGATCTGTTCTTTCAGGATCTGCCCGGGTGGAATGGTTTCCACATAGATGGATTTAACCTCCGGTTTCTTTTTCTGGAAATCATTTATCAGTTCTTCCATTACCATAAACTGGTTACCCGCCAGATACATTACCAAGTCGGAAGTATAGGAACTACCTATTTTACCATCGGTATGGAAGGTTCTGCAATCATGCCCCAAGCCTGCATCTTTAGAAGCCAATGCAGCGCCGCTGAACAGACTCGTTACCAGCAGTGTGCCTGCTGCAATATGAGTGAGAAGTGTTTTATAGTCATCATTTAACCCTTTTTATTTGTTTTTAATCCATTAGTGGTCTTGTTAGTAAGTATAACTAGTGTAGTTAAATGATTTTTTTATTGTAACTGTAGCGCACCCTAGAAAAACCTAGGGTGCGCCATAGGTTTTATGGTTGCAGGGTTAGGGTTGTTTTTTCCAGTGCAGAACACGGTTATTGGCGGGCATAGGGAAATCATCTTTAAGGTACAGGTCATGTTGCTCGGCCAGTTTCTGTAGGTCATCCAGATCGCGGATATCGCTTTGAGGATCGCGGTTTTTAAGCCACTGGTCAAACTGCCGGTTGCTGTCGCTGGTATATTGTCCGTTATAATTAAAAGGGCCGTAAATCAGCATATCACCCTGCTCATTAAGTACACTGGAGACTCTGTCAAACAATTGCTGTACGGCTTGCCAATGCATTATATGCAGAGTATTGGCAGTAAAAACAGCATCGACTTCAATAGGCGGCCAGTTTTCCTGCATAACATCCAGTTCAATCGGCGGTGCAATATTGTCCGGTGTCTGCGGATGAGCATAATACTCATCAAGCCACATCTGAATACCGGCAATCGCCTCCTGTCGGTCACTGGGAAGCAGAACAGATGCGGCATGGCAGCGGCAAAAAACACGGCATGCTGTCCGGTACCGCTGCCGATTTCCAGAACATGATCAGCATCCATTAATACCGGCTTTATAACATCCAGGATAACCTGCTGGCTCTGTTCACATGATTCTGCAAAAGGTTTCAAAACTTTCCTCAATATTTATATTATTCAATCTGAAACAATCAGGACTTACGATAAGGTGTTCTGTCCTGCATGGCCTGAATATAGTTTATGACATTAGCTTTTTCATGAGCAACAAAATTTTTTATAGCTTCATTAAAATGATCCTGCATCATAAAATGGACGGATCGGGTCATTTCAGGAATAAAACCGCGAGCCACCGTATGCTCTCCCTGAGCACCCGGCTCAAATACCTGAATGCCTTCCCTGATACAGTATTCTATACCCTAGTAATAGCAGGCTTCAAAGTGCAGTCCCTTAACGTTTTTTTTAGCCCCCCAGAAACGTCCGTATAAGCGACTGTTACTTCGGTACATTAGGGCACCGGCAATGATTTGATTATTCTGTTCCGCCACTACCAGTAATACCTGACCGGGCAATTTTTCAGCCACTTCTTTAAAAAAACCGTAATTTAAAGTGGCTATGCCCCATTTTTCTTCAAAGGTATGATTATAAAAATCAGCCATTATTTGCCAGTCATCGGCACTGGCCTGGTATCCGTCCAGACATTTTATCATTACACCTGCCTGAACAACCTGTTTGCGTTCTTTAATAATATTTTTACGCTTGCGTGAACTTAGCCGGGCCAGAAAATCATCAAAATCAGCATAGCCCTGATTATGCCAGTGGAACTGGCAGTCATGACGCAGCATGGCACCCTGCTGCTGCAGAAAATCAATTTCTTCCGGCTGAGGGAAAAGCACATGTGCACCACTGGCATCCAGTTGCCGGGCTATATCTTTGAGGGCATGCAGAAGCACAGGATAGTCTGCTGTTCCCGGCCCTGCTTTACCAGCATACGCTGACCGGATGCTGGCGTGTAGGGTATGGCCGAAACCAGCTTGGGGAAGTAACGCAGTCCATGCTGCTGCCAGGCCTGAACCAGGGCGTTATCAAATACAAACTCACCATAACTATTGTACTTTTCGTACAGGGGCATAGCTGCCACCAGCTTATTGTCCTGATAAACTGCAATATGCCTGGACATCCAGCCGAATGCTTCACCCACACAGCCGTGAGCTTCCAGGGCAGACAGGAATTCATGGCGTAAAAAGGGATTGTTATCGTGGATCAGAGCATTCCATTGCTCAGGTTTGATGTGTGATATTTGATCAAATACATCTATACGCAAAATACCGCCTGTATTAATAAGTAAGGTGTCTGTTATTTTTGTAACTTACTATACAGATTGGTTGCATCATTCATATATTTCAAGAGCTGGCGAACTGTCAGAGACACCAGAAAGGCATTACCGTTTTTATCCAGGGAGTGTTCAAACAGGCGGTAGGACTTGCCGGCTTTTTCCAGCAGAGCCTTGATTTAAGGGGTATTACCCTGATAATTATTCAGGTATTCAAGCCCCTCAGTAAACTGTTTACGGGCTTTGGCCAGTTCATCCAGATAGAAAGGCTCTGTAAAGCCCCAGTTACGCAGCAGGTAAAACAGTTCAATACGCTGACTAAGCATCCGCTGACGTCCGGAAACATTGACCACTTTACCCAGCTCCTTAGCGGAGAGATTTTCCAGATCCAGTACGATCTGGTGTGATAAGGACAGTAGTTTTTCATTCATTTTAACCAGTTCAGGTACTTTAGCCCGGGTTGGTTCACCCAGAATCATACTTTTATAGAGAGGCCACATAGCATTGATTTTCTGCAGTGAGTCCTTAACGCCGGGCACCTGTTCAAAGTCTTTTAGAAAATCCAGCCCCTGCTCATAGCGTGTTACGGCATCCTGTAATTTCTTGTCCAGTTCTATATAAAACTGATCCTGTCCCAGTTGAGCGTAGGACTTTAACATCCGCTGAGTGAGCATACGCTGTAAACCGGCACGGTTAATGGCGTTATTAAGCTTTAGTTCACTGATTTGCTGCATTGCCATAGTATCTGGCGAATGCACGATGCCCAGCAGCATAAAACTAAACAGTAAAATACTTAAAAACTGGCTGGTAATATAAGCTCGGAATCGATCTGTTTTCATTTTTATAACCATAAATTAAGAACTTCTTACAATAGGATGGATAATTGCAGCAAACTTAACA
>JBHNNM010000038.1:0-12632 GCA_048563625.1 Gammaproteobacteria bacterium
TGGTGGGTGAGATGTTGATACTCATATTACCTATTGCTTATAAAACTGTCAGAAGCTTTATATTTCAACAGGTTTTGTGAGTATTAGCATCTTTCTTCACTCATCAGAGCGGAGAAGAGCCTACAAAATTTTAAAGACAATCAAGTATATAAGTGATGATATTCTATCAGATTAATGACACTGTCAGGCATTAAATAACGTACTGATTGATGGTTTTTTAAGCGATTTCGAATATCTGTGGCAGAAATAGCCAGTTGAGTGACCGGCTGCAGGTTGACCACACCCTGTAAACGACTCTGAACCTGTTCTTTATTACCCTTATTATTCTGGTAAAAGTCTGCAATCTCCTGCGGCCAGTGCTGCGGCTGTTCAAAGCCGCTGTCCGGCCTCTGGCTGACAATAATGTGTGCATAATCTAGTAATTCCTGGCAGTGATACCAGAAGTTAATCCCCAGAAAGGCATCCATCCCCAGTAGTAAACACAGGGGATTATCCGGAAAATCCGCACGCAGGCTTTTTAGGGTGTCCACCATATAGGAGGAGCCGCCGCGCCGCAGTTCACGTTCATCAAGTATAAAACGCGGTTCCGAAGCAATGGCCAGAGCCACCATTTCCCTGCGCAATTGGGCAGAGCTGGCAGGAGCCTCCCGATGAGGAGGTATAAAGGCCGGAATAAAGCGAACTTCCTGCATATCAAAGTATTCGCAGAGTTCCAGATTGGGTCTTAAATGCCCATAGTGTATGGGGTCGAACGTTCCCCCATACACACCAATAGGCTTTAAGGACTGAGATAATGGAGACGAGTCAGAAACGAATGTCATTACTGACGGATATGCCCGTCACCCAATACAATATATTTCTGTGAGGTCAGTCCTTCCAGTCCAACCGGACCACGGACATGGATCTTGTCGGTACTGATACCGATTTCCGCCCCAAGGCCGTATTCAAAGCCGTCAGCAAAACGGGTTGAAGCATTGACCATGACTGAACTGGAGTCCACTTCCGCCAGGAAACGACGGGCAAGAGTAAAACTTTCAGTAATAATTGATTCGGTATGACCGGAACTGTGCTGGAAAATATGCTCTATAGCCGCATCAATACCATCCACGACCCGAATAGACAGAATGGGTGCCAGATATTCGGTATCCCAGTCTTCTTCCGTGGCGGGAACGGTTTCCACCAGACCATTTAATACTGCTGCACTGCGCTCACAGCAGCGCAGCTCTACACCTTCCTGCTGGTATTTCTGCGCCAGTTCAGGCAGTACAGCATCCACAATAGCCGCATCCACCAAGAGAGTTTCCATGGCATTACACACGCCATAACGATGTGTTTTAGCATTATAGGCCACATCAATGGCTTTTTTATGATCCGCCTTACCGTCAATATAAACATGGCAGATACCGTTAAGATGTTTAATCACCGGTACCTGGGCATTGCCGCTAATGCGTTCAATCAATCCCTTACCGCCGCGGGGCACAATGACATCCACATATTCCTGCATGGTGATTAGCTCACCGACGGCCTCCCGGTCAGTGGTTTCCACCACCTGCACCATTTCTTCAGGCAGCCCGGCCTGCACCAGCCCCTGTTTAATACAGTCTGCAATGGCCTGATTGGAATGAATAGCTTCTGAACCGCCGCGCAGAATTACGGCATTGCCGGATTTCATACACAAAGCGGCTGCATCGGCGGTTACATTGGGACGGGATTCATAAATAATACCGATGACCCCCAACGGTACCCGCATCTTGCCGATCTGCAGGCCGGAAGGCTGATAATGCATATCGGACACTTCACCAACGGGATCCGGCAGCGCCGCAATCTGGCGCAGGCCTTCCGCCATGCCTTCTACCCGTTCCATATTCAGTGCCAGTCGGTCCAGCAGGGCATCATCAAGGCCGCGGGCTTTACCCGCCTCCAGATCCCTGTTATTTTCTGCTAACAGAGTATCCATTGAAGTTATCAGCAAATCAGCAATCGCATTTAAGGCCGCATTTTTCTGATTGCTGTTAGCCCTGGCCAGCACCCGGGATGCCTGGCGGGCCTGCTGACCCAGCTGAGTCATATATTGTTTAATATCCATTACCGTTCCATTAAAATTTAAGTTTGCTGATTTTTTTATATTCATATCTATTCTATTCAGCATTATATTACCGTGACTGGCTGCAGGTACTGTCTTTCCGGGGACGCTCAAGTACATCCATGTATCGCTTTACGAAAACATCCATGTTTTCATAAACCCCGTAAACACAGTACCTGCAGCCAGTCACTCTACAGTGTTCTGAATTATACTGAATAATTATTTATATTCTAAAAACCTGTTTCTTCCAGAACAGACTGCCCTGCAATTTGTGCCAGAATAAGCTGCAGTTTGTCCCAGGGTTCACCTGCCGTGGCTCCTTTGGCCATTTTATCCAGTTCCAGTAATTCTTCAAGCAGTCCCTGCCAGTATTCCGGCTCTGTAGTTCGAACAGTCTGGCTAATCAAAGACTTGCGTTTGGGAAACAGGTAAAACGGCTTCATGGCCGCCTCCAGATCCTGTTTCTGCCTGATGGCCGTCATTCTGGCCAGCATGCGCACTTCTTTGGCAATAAGCGTCATTAACAGAATAATGGATTCACCTTCACTGCGCAGACCGTCCAGTATTTTTAAGGCCCGTTTTAAATCTTTAGACAGGGCGCAGTCAAATAAATCAAATACATTATAACGGGCACTGTCAAAAACCGCTTCGACCACCTGTTCGGTACTAAGACTGAGCATCTGATCGGCCGCAGGATAAAGCAGGCTCAGTTTTTCTATTTCCTGATCCGCTGCCAGCAGATTACCTTCTACACGATCGGCAATTAACTGGATGGCATCAGCCTGCAGAGCCAGACCTTTGGAGCGAAGCCGCTGGTTTAGCCACTGATTCAGATAAGTTCCGTTAATAGGCCAGACATTAACAATTCCAGCCACCTTGTCCAGGGCTTTATACCATTTACTTTTTTTAGTCGCCGCTTCCACTTTACCGGCCACTATCAATAGTAGTACATCCTGGGGCGGGTTCTGACAATATTCAATTAAAGCCTCGCCCTTGTCCGAAGACCGGCCCGTAGGCATGTGCAGTTCAATCAGGCGCTGAGCGGCAAACAGTGATAATTCACTGGCTGCAGAACTCAGGGTATGCCAGTCAAAGCCGGCTTCAGCCGTATAGACTTCCCGTTCCGTAAAACCGTAATAGTGAGCGGCTTTACGCAGCATATCAACGGATTCACGATGCTGCAGAGGCTCATCACCACAGACCATGTATACAGGCAGCTGCTGGTTTTTTAAATGCGTCCTTAACTGTTCAGGTTTAATCTGCAAGACAATAAAACAGTTTTAATATTCTGCAATGGCTTTCATACGACGTAAAATCTTGATAACCGCCGCCTGATACATTTCCTTACGGATAATCACTTCTTCATTATCTGAACCCAGTACATTATTAATATTATTACGGTAATTGCGGATCACGCTGACGGTCTGCTGTTCTGCAACCTGCTTGCCTTCATGATCCTGCACCACAAAAGCAACATTCAACTGCAGTTCATATTCACGCACGGAATTACCTGCCACATTAAGCGCTCGACGCTGTACACCACTGGTCAGTAAGGTGACCACAGAAGTGGCTGACTCAGCAGTAGGCTCCAGTTTAGTACCCACACTCTCCAGTGCCGCTTTCAGCGGTTTACTGATATCCCGGTTACCATTGTCCACCAGGTAAACCCGCTGATACAGTTCCGGCAACACCAGATCACCGCGTAAATGAAAGCCGCAGCCAGCCAGAAACAGGCTCAGCATAAGAAATACAAGGTGTGGTTTTAACAGAATAAATTGATTCATTATTTTTATAAGCCTTTTTAAAATTCTCTGTAAATTGTCTGAGCTTGTTAGTATTTACTCAGAAATTGCTTTGTTCTTTAATCCCCTTTTTCAAAGGGGGATAGGGGTTTAATTTCTTGATTTGCAACCCCCTCAATCCCCCTTCTAAAGAAGGGGGAAGCTAGTTCGCCACAATATTGACCAGTTTTCCTAGTACTACAATTACTTTTCGCACCGTTTTACCTTCGGTATTACGCAGAGCTCCAGGTGTTTCCAGGGCCAGTTTTTCAATGGTTTGCTTATCAGTGTCTTTGGACACTTCCAGTTTATCTCTGAGCTTGCCGTTTACCTGCACCACATATTGTACGCTGTCTTCCACCAGTGCCGACTCATCTACCTGCGGCCATGCCTCTTCTACAACCGCGGTAGTATGCCCCAGATCCTGATATAATTTGTGCGTAATATGCGGCACTATCGGCGACAGCATCAGAATAACATTTTCCAGGACATTTTGTTTTAAGGCCCGCCCTGCTTCAGACTGCTCCAGATGATTAGTCATTTTCTCCATCATATTAAGCAGTTCCCGCACCTTGGCTATAGCAGTATTAAAGGTATGCCGGCGACCAATATCATCACTTACTGAACCGATGGTCTGGTGCAGTTTATGGTGCAGCTTTCTGGCTTCTGCATCCAGTTGGTCCGGGTTAAACTCGCTGGTCAGACCGCCCTCAATATGCTCATGGACAATACGCCACAGACGCTTGAGGAATTTATACTGGCCTTCCACCCCGCTGTCAGACCATTCCAGTGACTGTTCCGGAGGCGCGGCATACATCATAAACAGACGGGCGGTATCAGCTCCGTATTTGTCTATAATTCCCTGGGGATCCACGGTATTGCCCTTGGACTTGGACATTTTTGCCCCGTCTTTAAGCACCATCCCCTGAGTCAGCAGATTTTTAAACGGTTCATCACTATTAACCAGCCCCTCATCACGCATTAGCTTGTGGTAAAAACGGGAATACAGCAAATGCAGGATTGCATGTTCAATACCACCGATATACTGATCCACCGGCACCCAGTAATCGACCCGATCATCAAGCATGGCCTGATCATTATCCGGACAGCAATAACGGGCATAATACCAGGATGACTCCATAAAGGTGTCAAAGGTATCGGTTTCCCGTTCAGCTTCTCCGCCGCATTGCGGACACCGGCACTGGTAGAATTCCGGCATTTTTTTCAGCGGTGAACCGGCACCGGTTATCACCACATCTTCCGGCAATTTTACCGGCAGCTCATCTTCCGGAACCGGTACAGAGCCGCAGCTCGGACAGTTAATAATTGGAATCGGTGTACCCCAGTAGCGCTGACGGGATACCCCCCAGTCACGCAGACGGTACTGAATGCGTTTTTTACCTTTGCCTAACTGCTCCAGGGTTTCAGGAATTCTGGCCATAGCCTGTTCTGAAGTGAGTCCATCAAATTCACCGGAATTAACCAGCTGGCCTTTTTCGGTAAAGGCTTTGGTATCCAGATCAACGGCCTGATCATCTATCGGAGCAATAACCTGTTTAATGGGCAGGCCATATTTTTTAGCAAATTCATAATCGCGCTGATCGTGGGCCGGGACCGACATTACCGCACCTTCACCATAACCCATCAGTACAAAGTTAGCAGTATAAACGGGAACCGTTTCACCAGTAATGGGATGAACAGCTTTAATGCCGATATCCATGCCCTTTTTTTCCATGGTTTCCATATCGGCTTCAGCAGTGGACATGACTTTGGCTTCTTCAATAAAGGCCTGCAGATCCGGATTATTCTCAGCAGCCTGCAGACACAGAGGATGTTCTGCAGCAACGGCGACATAGGTGACACCCATTAAGGTATCTGGACGTGTCGTAAAGACTTTTATAACTTCGTCGGAGCCGTCAATAGCAAAACTGATTTCAGCACCCTCAGAACGACCAATCCAGTTTTTCTGCATGGTACGAACCTGTTCAGGCCAGCCGTCGAGCTGTTCCAGGTCATTGAGCAGTTCATCCGCATAGTCAGTAATTTTCAGAAACCACTGAGGAATTTCCTTGCGCTCCACCAGCGCATCGGAACGCCAGCCGCGGCCGTCAATGACCTGTTCATTGGCCAGTACAGTCTGATCCACCGGATCCCAGTTAACTACAGCATTTTTCTTATAGACGATGCCTTTTTTAAACAGGCGGGTAAACAGCCATTGCTCCCAGCGGTAATAGTCCGGATCACAGGTTTTAACTTCCCGCTCCCAGCCGTAGCCAAAACCCAGGCGTTTAAGCTGGCCGCGCATATAGTCAATATTGTGATGGGTCCATTTGCCCGGCGCCACCCTGTTTTTCATGGCTGCATTTTCAGCCGGCAGACCAAAAGCATCCCAGCCCATGGGCTGCAGCACATTTTTACCCTGCATACGCATAAAACGAGACAACACATCACCAATTGAGTAGTTGCGTACATGCCCCATATGCAGTTGTCCGCTGGGATAGGGGAACATGGAAAGGCAATAGTACTTTTCCCGGCTCTCATCTTCAGTAACATTAAAACTCTTGTTGTCTTCCCAGTAATGCTGAGCTTCCAGCTCGATCTGCTCCGGGTTATACGCCTGACTCATTAAATATTATTCTCGACTGTTTTGGGTTTTATTTGGGTTTTAGTTTTATGATTTTAATAAATACTTTTAAACCCTGAATTGTACCACTATTTATTATCTAAGTAAGGTGATTTTAAGTTATACTTGAAGCAGAAAGTGCTCAATAACGCCTTTAATTATTTCAGCGAGGAGAAGCAGATGACTCAGGATAGTGGCCACAAAATTGACCTTGAACAGGCTGCTGTCAAGCTGGTTCAGGGCTACAACACCATGATGGACAAGCTTTCAGAATGGACGGAAAAAGCGGATGAAAATGCCGGACCCATGATTATTAACGGGGTTAAGGAAGCGGAAGAGTTTTTAACAGACTTAAAAGAATGGACGGCAGAAGAAATCGACCTGATTTCACGTTATGTAAAACGGGATTTGCAGGACACTGCGGAAAAAATGGAAAAGGAAAACAAAACTTTTCTGGAGTGGCTGGAGTTTGACAAGCAGTTAATTGAGGACAAAATTCTGTCCGTATTTGCCAGTATGGCCGACCAAACCCGGCTGGAGCTGGATCACCTGAGAGAGACCGCCAATGAGTGGCATACCGGGGAAATTACCTGTATCGGGGTGCTGGTGTGTCAGAAATGCGGTAAGGAACTGCACTTTAACAAGCCTGGTCGTATTCCGCCCTGCCCGGTTTGTAAACATACGGTGTTTAAACGTAAGGGTGATTGAGAGCGTTCAGAAAGAGCCTAGCTGATTTTTAGGGATTATTTCTGACTCACATTAAAATAATTCACTCAAAAATAACGGGCAAAAAAAAGCCCCGAACAGACTGCTCTGTCGGGGCTTTTTAAGTGCAAAGAGCAGATAGTTATTCTGCTTTTTCAGCGCCTTCTTTTGAAGCAGCAACCGCTTCTTCACACATTTTTTTCAGCTCACCATTCTGGAACATTTCCAGGGTAATATCACAGCCGCCAATCAGTTCATGATTGATGTAAATCTGCGGGAACGTTGGCCAGTCGGCATAACGTGGCAGGTTTTCAAATATTTCCGGATCCTGGAGGACATTAACATAGGCAAATTCAACACCGGTATTCATCAGTGCCTGAGCCGCACGGGATGAAAAGCCGCAGGACGGCATTTGTGGTGTGCCTTTCATAAAGATCACAATCGGGTTATTTTTTACGGCATCATCAATACGCTGCATTACGTCCATAAATCGGGCTCCTGGTTTTAAATCAGATAAATTAAATTGGTTAGTAACTGCTCAGCGTGTTTAGATTTTGTGCCAGTTCAAGGCATTTTCGCACGGAAAATGTGAGCGTATATTAATACGTGACCATTTGAGTTTGAGTACGAAAATAACGCTGCAATGGTGCAAAAGATGAATGCGCTGAGCAGTTACATTAGTTAAAGCTTATATGGGGCATAATATACCGGATTTCAAGAAAAACCAAGTGTTTTTGTATGTTAATACAGTTTTTAGACACAAATCCCTTGTGTTTCCATTAAACCCATTAAATATTTCAAAATTACCATATAAGTAACATATTAAAAATCTACCTTACGCCGCTGTACTTTCTGTTGTCCCCGTTTTGACTTGTTATCCATTCTTCTTTGTTTTGCTGCTCTGCCCGGTTTAGTCGGCCGGCGTTTTTTTCGGCTCACCAGGGCTTTTTTTATAATGTCCACCAGGCGTTGTAAGGCATCTTCACGATTTTTTTCCTGGCTGCGAAACGATTGTGCTTTAATAATAATGACACCATTAGAACTGATATGATGCTCATTCAATAACAATAACCTGTCTTTATAAATCTGGGCTAAAGATGAAGCCTTAATATCAAAACGCAGGTGTACCGCAGTGGAGACTTTATTAACATTTTGTCCGCCTGAACCCTGAGCACGAATAAAATTAAATTCAATATCTGTAAGGGGTATTGTTAGCTGCCCGGATATTTTTAAGCTTGACTGGATATTGTTATTCATAATTTTAGGATGGGCTGCAAGTAACTGGTTAGCCAGAATAATTACAGGCACTTAGTCCAGATGCGTCTGAAACCACATTTCCAGTAGTGCCGTATGCCAGAGTTTGCTGCCTTTAAGGCGGGTCATGTTTTCTTTAGCTTCAGGATTTTTTAACAGGCGCTGGATATAGGACTGCTCAAAAACACCCCGTTCTCTGCATTTCTGTGAGGTCAGTACATCCGTCATCATATCCAGGAATTCACCGCGCACATATTTAAGAGCAGGCATAGGAAAATAGCCTTTGGGGCGATCAATAACGGCATCGGGAATGCGGCCCCGGGCAATGGTTTTCAGCACGTGTTTACCGCCCTGCTGGCCAATTTTATAGTGGCTTGGCATCTGTGCTGCCAGTTCCACCAGATTATGATCCAGAAACGGCACCCTGGCTTCCAGGCCCCAGGCCATGGTCATATTATCTACCCGTTTAACGGGATCATCCACAATCAGGGTAGTGACATCCATACGCAGAATCCTGTCCAGAAATTCATCGGCATAAGGTGCCGTCAACAGGTCATTAATCAGTTCTGAGGTATAATCCCTGCCGTGAAAACGACGGGTAACGGACTGTAAAAATTCATCATGATGACGGTCAAAATAATAAGGAGCAAAACTATCCAGTTCGTTATGGCCTTTTTCATAGGCTTTAAGCATTAAGGGATACCAGAAATAACCGGCAAATACTTCATCCGCCCCCTGGCCGCTCTGTACGACTTTAACCTCTTTGGCCACCCGTTCAGATAATAAATAAAAAGCCACGGCATCCTGGCCGACCATGGGTTCAGCCATCTGGGTAATGGCTTCAGGCAGGCGATCCAGTACCTCATGCTTGGGGATCATATATTTGTGGTGCAGCGTGTTATAGCGTTCTACCACCTGATCACTGTATTCAAACTCACTGCCCTGTTCATCACCGATATCATTAAAACCAATTGAAAAGGTTCGGATGTCCTCAACCCCGGCTTCTGCCAGCAGCGCCACCAGCAGACTGGAATCCAGACCGCCGGACAATAAGACCCCTACCGGCACATCGGCTATGGTCAGACGTTTTTTTACGGCGGACATTAAGGCATCGTGGATGGCCTCAGTCCATTGTGCTTCGCTCCAGTCAGCCTTAAGCGGATCACGGATGGCTTTCAGATGCCAGTAGCGATGATATTTTATATTACCGCTGGCATCAATTTTAATACTGGTTCCTGGGGCCAGTTTTTTTATCCCCTGTAAAATAGTATCGGGAGCAGGGATCACAGCATGCAGGGTAAACTGATGATGCAGACCAACCGGATTTATTTCTTTATTAATGTGACCAGCGGCCAGCAGAGCCTGCATATTAGAAGCAAATACAAAACGGTTATCATCCAGACTGTAATACAGAGGCTTGATGCCCAGACGATCCCGGGCGACAAACAGGCTGTAATCACGCAGATCCAGAATGGCAAAAGCAAACATACCGTGCAGTCGCTCGACGCATTGCTCACCCCATTCGACATAGGCTTTAATAATGACTTCTGAATCACCATCCGAAAAAAACTTATAACCTTTCTGGGTCAGCTGTTCTTTTAATTCGGGATAATTGTATACTATGCCGTTAAACACCAGCGCCATGTGCAGCTGGTTGTCCACCATGGGCTGATTGGACTTTTCGGACAGATCAATAATAGACAGGCGGCGATGGCCAAGCGCCACAGGGCCTTCATGGAAAATACCTTCATTATCCGGGCCGCGCCGCTCCAGCTTTTTAAGCATGGCCTGGATCACATTCAGATCAGGTTTGGAGCCATCAAATTGAAAATCACCGCATATTCCGCACATAACCGGCTCTGTCCTTATTTAAGTTATTTTTGAGTGACTGCTTTTGTTTTTCCACCGCAGGCGCTATTCTTCCGTCGCTGGACGTAGCTGAATAACCACCAGTTTTGAGATCACTCTGGAAACACCCCGGGTACTTTTTGCCAGAGCAATGGCTTTAACAGCACTTTCTTCTGAATTAACACTACCCATTAAGGTGACCACACCGGCATTAACTTCAATACCAATATCATCCCGTTTGACCACGGGATCTTCGGAATATTTTTTGCTGATCATGACATTAATTTTTGCATCGGCTTCTGCAGTACTTGCCGCCACGACAGGTTCATAAACCGCTTTATCTTTGTACGCCTGCTGCTCTTTAAGTCTCTGCTCCTTAGCTTCTTTTTCTTCCTGCGCCTTGATTTCTTCATTGGAATCCACACCGGGCACCCAGTCAGTGGCATCACGTACGGTACTGCAGGCTGACAGCAGTGCAAAGCTCAGTACCAGAGCAAGAGCAGCACCCAGTTTTTTTTCAGGGGTATTTAATATCATGGTATTAGTTAAAAAGGGTGTGTTCATAAAACGCGTTTTCCTTGTTTTTATTGTCAGTTGTTATAGTCGATTCTTGTTCGTCAATTATCAGAGTTGTATTCAGATTATTCTGCCTGTTTCCCCCAGCCGCCTCCGCTAGGGGTTTTTATAGTCAGTTTCTGTCCAGCCCGGGCAGTTAATGATACCTTGCCGGGCAGGGCTTTGTCATCCAGCAGGTTTTCTCCAGCTCTGCCCGCCAGACCACCGGCCAGCCCCCAGGGGGGGCTATGACGTCGTCTTTCAGTGAGCAAAGTAACCTGGGTTTCCTGTAAAAATTCCAATTCACGGATCAGGCCCATTCCGCCCTGATGATACCCCTCACCTCCGGAACCTTGCCGCAGGCTATATTGACTGATCCTCAGAGGGTAGTGATGTTCCAGTGATTCTATAGGGGTATTAAGAGTATTGGTCATATGTGCCTGTACCCCGCTTTGGCCATTAAACACTTTACCGGCTCCCAGGCCGCCGCCTATGGTTTCATAATAATCCCAGTGCTGCTCACTGCTGCGGCTGCCCATGGCGATATTATTCATGGTACCGTAACTGGCTGCCGGTATCCGCGCCTGCAGTTCATCAATCTGTGCCAGTGCCCCGAGGATCACATCCACCACCCGGGTAGAGGTTTCTACATTACCTGCAGTCACGGCAGCAGGATAGCGGGCATTAAGCAGGCAGCCCTCTGGTGCAGCAATATCAATCATCCTGAAACTGCCGGCACAGGCTGGTGTCTGTGCCGGCATCAGACAACGAAACACATAGTACACTGCCGCAGCCGCTACTGATAAGGGACAGTTAATATTTCCCCTGACCTGTGCACCAGTATCGGTAAAATCCACTTTAATTGAATGCTCTCTAACTTCCAGACTGACCGCTATTTTAATGTCCTGATGTCCGGCACCGTCATCATCAAGATAATCTTCAAAACGATACACTCCATCAGGTATCTGCTCCAGGGTGGATTTGGCCAGTCGCTCACCATAATCATTAAGATGCACCAGGGCTGAACTGAAATTCTGCTCTCCCTGCTGCTTAATTAAATCACCCAGACGTATAACCCCAGTCTGGTTGGCACTGATCTGAGCCAGAAAATCCCCTTTTGAAGCATCAGGACGACTCATATTGGCCGTAATATCCGTCATTACCTGCTCCTCCACCGCCCCGTTCTGTACCAGTAATAGCGGAGATATAATCACGCCCTCTTCTTCCAGTGAGGTTGACAGGGGCATTGAACCCGGGGTGTCAGCACCAATATCAGCATGATGCGCCCGGTTAACTACAAACGCCGCCGGCTGCTGACTGTGCTGCCCGGCAAAAACCGGAGCAATCATAGTAACATCCGGTAAATGCGTTCCGCCGAGGTAGGGGTTATTGAGCACCAGCATGTTCCCTTCGGACCAGTCCCGGGAATTAACAATATCGGCCATGGCATAAGCCATACTGCCTAAATGAACCGGGATATGAGCCGCCTGGGCACATAGCTGTCCCTGAGCATCAAACACCGCACAGGAATAATCCAGCCGATCCTTGATGTTTGGAGAAAAGGCACTGCGTCTCAGAACAGCACCCATTTCTTCACAAATGGATTCTATCCGACTGACAAAAATGCTTAGTTCAATGGCGTTCATTAAGAGCTGGTTTTAGGTTTTAGGGGATTAAATTGACATTTATGGGTGTATTTTACATGATTTAGGCTTAGTAGCATGTTTATTTGTGCAAAAAGCCAAATAACCCACCATTTTAGTCTGTTATTTACCTGAAAAAA
>JBHNNM010000039.1:0-12624 GCA_048563625.1 Gammaproteobacteria bacterium
GCTTGTCGGGTGCTGAGAGATGCCAATAGCAGTCAACGAGTACATAGCCTGGAGGCTAATTTCAGTTGCTAATGATGCCCTCCGTTTTAATTTTCTGCTTTTTCGGCCAATCACTATTTAGGCCTGAAGGAAAAATATGTCTGTAGATAATATTCGTATTATTATGCTTAATACCTCCCATCCGGGCAATATAGGAGCGCCTGCACGGGTAATGAAAAATATGGGGCTTGAGAATTTATATCTGGTGCAGCCTAAACGTTTCCCTGATCCGGAAGCGATAGCCATGGCTTCCGGTGCTGATGATCTTCTGAGCAGAGCTATAGTCTGTGACAGCTTGGAACAGGTGCTGGAAGGTTGTCATCTGGTACTGGGCTCAACGGCCAGGGAGCGTAAAATTCAGCATGAATTTATTGATGCCCGTCAGGCTGCACAGCAGGCAATGACGGAAGCCGGCAATCATCAGGTGGCACTGGTATTTGGGCGTGAACGTACCGGAATGACCAATGAAGAAATTGGCCTGTGTCATAAATTAATTAATATACCCACCAATCCTCAGTACAGCTCCCTGAATGTGGCCTCTGCAATACAAATTGTGACTTATGAGCTGATGATGACGACTCATCTGAGCAGGAAAGAGCTTTCAGAAAGTATTCAGACGGTGGACTATGCCGCCAGTGATGCCATGGAAGGTTTTTACCGGCATCTTGAAGAAACGCTGATTGAAATCGATTTTTTAAATCCAGAGCAATCACCTCAGTTAATGCCCAAGCTGCGCCAACTGTATAACCGCTCACGACTAAAGCAGGAAGAACTGAATATTCTGCGCGGTATTTTAACCCAGACTCAAAAGTCCATACGTCATAAGCAGAATTGACTTATATCAGTGCCAGCCTTATATCTATTTGAGTGTTGAGGCAATTCCTAGTAAAATGCACGGTCTTTTCCCATAACATCAGGGAACCCGGTGATTATTGATAGCAAACTGAACGAGAGTGGTTGTTAGAATGTTCGAGCATTTGAAAGAAGACATACAATGCGTTTTTGAACGTGATCCGGCAGCACGTAATTATTTTGAGGTACTAAGTACCTATCCGGGCGTCCATGCCATGATTTTCTATCGACTTAATAATCATTTATGGAACTGGAATCTGCGCTGGCTGGCGCGTTTTTTTTCTGCGACGGCCCGTCTTCTAACGGGCATTGAAATCCATCCGGGCGCGACGATTGGTCGGCGTTTTTTTATTGATCACGGCATGGGTGTGGTGATTGGTGAGACCACTGTTATTGGTGATGACTGTACGCTTTATCACGGTGTTACCTTGGGGGGAACTTCATGGGACAAAGGCAAGCGTCACCCGACTCTGGGTAATGATGTAGTGGTGGGGGCTGGTGCTAAAGTGTTAGGGCCAATAACCCTGGCTGATGGTGCGCGGGTCGGTTCGAATGCAGTAGTCGTTAAGGATGTACCCAGCGGATGTACCGTAGTGGGTATTCCCGGGCGGCTTATTTCTTCTAAAAAGAAAGAACAAATAACTCAGGATGATCCTAAAGCCAAAAACCGGGAACATATGGCGAAAAAAATCGGCTTTGATGCCTATGGTACTTCCAGTGAAATGCCCGATCCCGTGGCTCATGCCATTAATTGTGTACTGGATCATATGCACAAGGTGGATGATAAGCTGGAAAAAATGTGTACTGCCATTCGTTCTATTGATGCTGAATTTCCTGACATCAAGATTCCGGAGACTCATATTTGTGAAATAACACCGCTGGATGAGCACCCGGATTCCTGTCCGGCCCAGGATTTCTGCGGTAATGCACCGGGCAATAAAGAAGAAGATGTCCATATTGTTCAGCTGGACAAGTCCATTAAACTGGATAAAAAGGCAGATGATTCGAATTCCGGAAAAACCGAAAAATAAGTATATATTAGTAATAGATAAAATATACTTGACTAAAATGCTTGGTTTTTTTAAGATAGCGCCATAATATCTTAAAACAGGAATGAATCAATGAGATTGACCACTAAAGGGCGCTATGCAGTAACAGCAATGTTGGATTTGGCAATCCACTATGAATTAGGGCCAATCACTCTTGCTGGTATTTCACAAAGACAGGAAATTTCACTTTCTTATCTGGAACAGTTATTTTCCAAGTTAAGAAAAAACGGTCTGGTTGACAGTGCCCGTGGACCCGGAGGCGGTTATCGCCTGAGCCGTGAAGTTGAAGATATTGCCATTGCAGAAATTATTGCTGCTGTGGATGAAACCGTCGATGCAACACGCTGTAAACGTAAAGGTAACTGTCAGCATGAAGAACGCTGCCTGACACATGAACTCTGGTGTGACCTGAGTGACCAGATTTTTGAATTTTTATCTGCCATTACCCTGGGCAGTCTGCTTGAAAAGCAGGAAGTGCAGGAAGTGGCAAGACGTCAGGATAGTGCATTACCTCTTGGTCGTCAGCGGGTTGGTTTTAAAGAGAAGCACATAGCTTAAAACTTTTTAGCTAACTCAATTTTAACTTATTTTATTTTTTATAATTTTACGGGACAGGAATTTTTAATGAGTTCACCGATATACCTGGATTATTCAGCAACAACACCAGTGGATAAGCGCGTCGCTGATAAAATGTGCCACTATCTTACAATGGACGGGAATTTTGGTAATCCGGCTTCCCGCTCGCATAAATATGGCTGGGATGCAGAGGCGGCTGTAGAAGAGGCTCGTGCCCATGTGGCAGCACTCATTAATGCCGATCCTAAGGAAATAGTCTGGACTTCCGGTGCCACTGAATCCGATAACCTGGCTCTTAAAGGCGCTGCGCATTTTTATTCCAAACGTGGTAAGCACATTATTACCTCCAAAACCGAACATAAGGCGGTACTGGATACCTGTCGTCAGCTGGAACGTGAAGGCTATGAAGTTACTTATCTGGATCCGGAACCTAACGGCCTGATTGATCTGGAAAAACTGAAAGCAGCCTTTCGGGATGACACCATTCTGGTTTCCATTATGCATGTTAATAATGAAATTGGTGTGATTCAGGACATTGCCGCCATTGGTGAGATGTGCCGTTCACGCAAGGTTATTTTCCATGTGGATGCGGCTCAGAGTGCCGGTAAAACTGAAATTGATCTGCAGAATATGAAAGTGGATTTAATGTCATTTTCTGCTCATAAAGTTTATGGCCCTAAAGGGGTTGGCGCTCTGTATGTGCGTCGTAAGCCCAGAGTAAGAATTGAAGCTCAGATGCACGGCGGCGGACATGAACGCGGTATGCGTTCCGGTACCCTGGCCACGCATCAGATTGTCGGTATGGGTGAAGCTTTCCGTATTGCAAAAGAAGAAATGGCCGATGAAATCAAGCGTATTACCGCTCTGAGAGATCGTATGCTCAAAGGTTTTGAAGGCATGGAAGAACTGTACGTTAATGGCGACCTAGAACACCGTGTTCCGCATAATCTGAACCTGAGTTTTAATTATGTAGAAGGTGAGTCTCTGCTAATGGCCATTGATGACCTAGCGGTTTCCTCCGGTTCTGCCTGTACTTCAGCCAGCTTGGAACCCTCTTATGTGTTGCGCGCCATTGGCCGTAATGATGAACTGGCACACAGTTCTATTCGTTTCAGCCTGGGACGTTATACCACAGAAGAAGATGTGGATTACACAGTAAAACTATTAAAAGAAAAAGTAGAAAAACTCAGACAGCTATCACCCTTATGGGATATGTATAAGGACGGTATCGACCTGTCCACTATTCAGTGGAATGCGCACTGAACAGGTACTGGAAAATAACAGAGTAAGACTATAAGTTACTGTACAGTTCGTGTAAAATTACTGGATCGGTACAGTGACAAGAATCGAGGTTAAAGATAATGGCATACAGCGATAAAGTTCTGGATCACTATGAGAATCCACGTAATGTAGGCACCATGGATAATGATGAAAAAGGTGTCGGTACCGGCATGGTAGGTGCACCGGCCTGTGGTGATGTTATGCGTTTACAGATTAAGGTTGACGATGACGGTGTTATTGAAGACGCTAAGTTTAAAACCTATGGCTGCGGTTCTGCCATTGCATCCAGCTCCCTGGTTACTGAATGGGTGAAGGGTAAGACCCTGGAAGAAGCCGGCCAGATTAAAAATACCGATATAGTCGAAGAACTGGCTCTGCCGCCGGTTAAGATCCACTGTTCTGTACTGGCTGAAGATGCCATTAAAGCGGCTATTGATGATTACAAAGAAAAGCAGTCTAGTTAAACCTTTATATAATCCATCTGGAACAGTCAGAAAAGGGTAAGTCTTTTGGCAATTACATTAACCGATGCAGCAGCAGAACACGTTGCCCGATTTATTGAAAATCGAGGCAAAGGTGAGGCATTACGCCTAGGTGTAAAAACCAATGGCTGTTCCGGCATGGCCTATGTACTCGAATTTGCAGATACTGTCGATGATGATGACCTGGTATTTGAAGACAAGGGTGTAAAAGTCATTGTGGATCCTAAAAGCATTGTCTATATTGACGGCACTGAACTGGGCTATGGCAAAGAAGGCTTAAACGAAGGCTTTAAATTCAATAATCCTAATGTTAAAGATTCCTGCGGCTGTGGTGAGAGTTTCAACGTTTAGTAGTGAAAAGCTTCAATGTCTAATAGACAATAGTCCTCAGGATCTGGAAGATAATAACTTTAAGGTTTAACTCCCTACCAAGGAGAAGTGCCCGCAGGGCGGGGAGATAAAACCAGAAACCTCCTTTAGCTTAATTCCAGCTCCAGACAATTCCCGGATACCTAAAATGACCCGTAATACAAAAATAACCGATACTCAGAATTATTTTTCATTACTGGGTTTACCTGTCAGTTTTGACATTGACAAAAAACTTCTCAACCAGAACTATCATGAACTGCAAAAGACGGTGCATCCGGACAAGTTTGCCAATGCCTCCGACCGCGAACGCTTACTGTCAGTACAGAAAGCCGCACAGATCAACGATGCCCTGCAAACCTTGAAAAACCCACTGCAACGCTCAATTTATCTGTTATCACTGTTTGGAATTGAACTGGGCGAAAATGATACCGCAGTGGACCCCGGATTTTTAATGGAACAGATGGAACTGCGAGAAGCCCTGTCCCGGATTGAAGACAGTGCTGATCCCATGGCGGCACTGGATAATATTCTCGATGATGTTAAACACAGAATTAAGTCCGCTGTAAGCAATCTTCAGGCCCTGTTCCAGCAAATACTGGGCGAAGATATTGCTGAAGATGAACAGCACAAACTGCTGGCTGAAGCCAAAGCCCAGGTACTGAAAATGCAGTTCCTGAACCGACTTCAGGAAGAAGCCATGAACAAGGAAGAAGACCTGGCAAATCAGTTTTAAATAAACTCAATAACACTGATTAAATGCTGAACCAAAACCCTGAATCTTTGCTCTAACACTTAATACTTAACACTAAAATATGGCCCTATTACAAATATCAGAACCCGGACAATCCTCTGCACCGCACCAGCATAAGCTGGCAGCCGGTATCGATTTAGGCACCACCAATTCCCTAGTGGCCACTGTGCGCAGCGGTCTGGCTGAAACCATTCCAGATGCCCAGGGGCGACACCTGCTGCCGTCTGTTGTCCAGTTTCTGGGCAAAAATGAAGACGGTTATCAGACGGTCGTGGGCTATGAGGCTCAGGAAAATGCCGTTAATGATCCGACCAATACTATTGTATCAGCCAAGCGTTATATGGGTCGTGGACTGGATGATATTAAAGAGCACTCCGTCTATGAGTTTATTCAGGATGAAGATTCTAAGGTACCACGTATCCGTACGGTTGCCGGAGATGTCAGTGCCGTGGAAGTTTCGGCAGAAATTTTAAAAGCCCTGAAACAGCGGGCTGAAGAAGCTCTGGGTGGTGATTTAAGCGGTGTGGTCATTACCGTACCAGCTTATTTTGATGATGCACAGCGTCAGGCCACCAAAGATGCTGCCACTTTGGCGGACTTAAATGTACTGCGCCTGATAAACGAACCCACGGCGGCTGCAGTGGGCTATGGTCTGGACAGCGGTAATGAAGGGGTTCATGTTATATATGACCTGGGCGGTGGTACTTTTGATATCTCCATTTTAAAACTCACCCAGGGCGTTTTTGAGGTGATGTCCACTGCCGGGGATTCTTCTTTAGGCGGTGATGATCTGGATCAGGTTGTAGTTAACTGGATTATGGAACAGGCCGGTATTGAGTTGCCTTCTGCAACCCTGCAGCGTCTGCTGCATGATAAAGCTAAAGCGGCTAAAGAAGCCTTAAGTGAGCAGGATTCTACGCTTATTGATATTGACCTGGGTGAAGGTCGTAACTGGCAGGACGAATTGAACCTGGAGCAGTTTGAAAAACTGATTAAACCGGTGATTCGTAAAACCATAGCTCCCTGTCGCCGGGCCTTACGTGATGCCAATATTGACGTTGATGATATTGAAGATGTGGTTATGGTCGGCGGTTCAACCCGTGTGCCGCTGGTGCGTCAGATGGTGGGTGATTTTTTTGAAACCGAACCGTTGGTAGATGTTGACCCTGATAAAGTTGTCGCCATTGGTGCGGCTCGTCAGGCGGATGTACTGGTAGGCAACAAGTCTGATGATGAAATGCTGTTACTGGATGTAACACCATTGTCTCTGGGCCTGGAAACTATGGGTGGACTGGTGGAAAAAGTCATCCATCGTAATACCACGATTCCAGTGGCCAGAGCCCAGGATTTTACTACCTTTAAAGACGGTCAGACCGCCATGGCTATACATGTACTGCAGGGTGAACGGGAACTGGTCAGTGACTGCCGTTCTCTGGCGCGTTTTGAACTGCGCGGTATTCCGCCCATGGTGGCGGGAGCCGCCCGGATCCGAGTGACTTTCCAGATTGATGCGGATGGACTGCTGTCGGTTTCCGCCAGGGAAGAAACCTCCGGTGTGGAAAGCAGTATTCAGGTAAAACCCTCATATGGTCTGAGTGATACTGAAATTGAAACCATGCTTAAAGACTCCTTCAGTCATGCTAAAGATGATATGGAAGTCCGTAAACTGAAAGAGGAACAGGTAGAAGCCATGCGGGTGGTAGAAGCCATTCAGGCGGCTCTGCAGGAAGACGGCGACAAGTTATTATCGGCACAGGAACGGGATAGTATTCAGCAGGCCATCAATGAATTAACAGAAGTTGCTCAGGGTGATGAGCAACGGGCCATTAAACAGAAAATTGAAGAAGTTGATAAAGTGACGGCTGAATTTGCTCAGCGCCGAATGGATGCCAGTATTAATAAAGCACTGGCCGGTCATAGTGTTGACGAAATTACAGAAGGTTCAAAATGACAAAACTAATATTTTTACCCCATGAAGAAATCTGTCCGGAAGGGGCTGTCGTAGAGGCTGAGCCCGGTACCAGTATTTGTGACGCAGCGTTGGACAATGGCATTGAAATAGAACATGCCTGTGAGAAGTCCTGCGCCTGTACCACCTGCCACGTGATTATCCGTGAAGGCTTTGATTCACTGGAAGAAGCCACTGAACTGGAAGAAGATTACCTGGATAAAGCCTGGGGTGTAGAGCCGGAATCCCGTCTAAGCTGTCAGGCCATTGTGGATGATGAAGACCTGGTTATTGAAATACCCAAGTACACCATTAATATGGTATCCGAGAATCATTAAGGGGGAAGGACGTGGGACTAAGATGGACTGATATACATGAAATTGTCGCTGAACTGGATGAATTGCATCCCGATGTGGATCCGCAATACGTCAGTTTTCCCGACCTGATGAACTGGGTACTAGCGCTGGATGATTTTGAGGAAACGGAAGAACATTGCGGGGAAAAAATCCTTGAAGCAATACAGATGACCTGGATTGAGGATAGGGAATAATCCGTAATTCATCACAGGAACAGTTAAATTCCCCACAAACCCACGATTTATCATAGAATAATGTAGGATTTTTCCTTAATTTAGGTTATAATAATTTGGTTTTTTGTTGGCCGAAAAAAATGCCTGAAGCTCCTGAATTATTAGAACAAGTAATAGAACAACCTATAACAATAACCGGTAATAAACCTCAGAAGGTTAATTTACTGGGTATGGATTTGCCTCATTTAAAAGCTTTTTTTACTGAAATTGGTGAAAAGCCGTTTCGTGCTGTCCAGGTATTAAAATGGATCCATCAGTTCGGGGTGGATAATTTTGATGATATGACCAATGTTAGCCAGGCTTTACGCCAGCGTCTGAGTGACATTGCGGAAATTCGTGCGCCGGAAGTAGTTCTGGAACAGAAAGCCAGTGATGGAACCACCAAGTGGCTGATGCGTCTTGACGGCGGTAATAGTATCGAAACCGTTTTTATTCCGGAAGATAACCGCGGTACACTCTGTGTTTCGTCCCAGGTGGGCTGCGCTCTGGACTGCAGTTTCTGTTCTACTGCCAGGCAGGGCTTTAAGCGTAATTTAAGCAGTGCTGAAATTATTGCCCAGTTCTGGACAGCAAATAAAATGCTGAATGAGCGTATTCCGAAAACGGAGGCGTCGCCGAACAAAAATTCCCAAAACGAAACCCGCAGAGCAATAACTAATGTTGTGTTAATGGGTATGGGTGAACCGCTGTTAAACTTTGATAATGTGGTACAGGCGGTACACCTGATGGTAGATGATAATGCCTATGGTCTGTCCAAACGTCGGGTCACCATCAGCACTGCCGGGGTGATCCCGGCCCTCAAACGGTTACGTGAGAAATGTGATGTCAGCCTGGCTTTATCGCTGCATGCACCTAATGATGCCATCCGGGAAAAGATAGTTCCCTTAAATAAAAAATACCCGATTAAGGAACTGCTGGATGCCTGTCGTTATTATTTTTCCGGGGATACCAAAAAGAAGCAGTTTACCATTGAATATGTTATGTTAGCAGGGATCAACGACAGTACCAGAAATGCTCATGAGCTGGCGCGTTTACTGCGTAAACTGCCGTGTAAAATTAACCTGATACCGTTTAACCCTTTTCCGGAAAGTGACTATGTCAGCTCCAGAATGCAGGTCATTAAGCAGTTCAGGGACATATTACAAAAAGCCGGTTATGTCACCATGATTAGAAAAACTCGGGGTGAGGATATTGACGCCGCCTGTGGACAACTGGCAGGCAAGGTAAAAGATAAAAGTCGTCGTGTTAATTCAGATAAGTCTTGATTAGTTTTCATCCGGAAATTGCCTTTCTGGCAATTTTTATTAAAAACAGGGGAATAGTTTAATAATGAAAAAATGGTGGGTGATTTTTGTTTCATTGCTGGTTTTAAATGGCTGTCAGAGCAACCCGGATAAATCGGCGGAGAATGCCGGTTTAAGTAATCAGTATACAACAGGATCCAGTAATACCTCTGCGGCATCCATTAATACTCAACTTGGGGCCGGCTATATTGGCAATGGACGTTATGATCGGGCACTGCTGAAACTCAATAAAGCCATTTCTCAGGATCCTGACTATGCCCTGGCGCATAATTTCCTGGGGGTGTTATACAGTCGTCTGGAACGCCCGAATCTGGCGTATGAGCAATTTGAAAAATCGGTATCCCCTGGAGCCGAATGATTCCACGATTTTAAATAACTATGCCATATTTTTATGTGACCAGGGTAAATATGAACAGGCGCAGCAGAAATTTAAAAAAGTACTTAATAATCCGCTCTATGTAAAACGCGCCGGAGCTTATCAAAGAGCTGCTTCCTGTGCTTTTAAAAATAATAAAATAGAACTGGCTGAAAAGCTTTATCGTAAATCACTAGAACTTAATAAAAATCTACCGGCTTCCTTTCTTGGACTGGCTAAAATTTATTATAAAAAAGGGGAGTATCAATATGCCTGGAATTACTTTAAACGCTTTGATGATCAGGCCGTACAGACAGCAGACAGCCTCTGGTTAGGTATTAACATTTTAAATAACATGTCGGAACCTGATCATGATTTGCTGGCAAGTTATAAACTTTAACTCAAGAGTAAATTTCCTGATAGTAAAGAAACCCAATGGTTCTATCAGGGTAAGCAGGACTATTAATTTTGGAAAAACAAGAAATTAAAGATATTATTGCCAATAGGGAAGAGGGCTATGGCTATCAGTTAAAAATTGCCCGAAATGAGAAAAACCTAGCAACGACTGATGTGGCCAGAGAATTAAAACTGGACGAAAAAATTATTATTGCACTGGAAAGTGAAGATCAGAACAGTTTGCCTGTATCAGCTTTTGTGTGCGGTTACATTCGTAATTATGCCCGTTTTTTAAATATTCAGCCGGAACCCTTGGTGGAATACTACAAGCGCGAATACCGCTCTAACTGCAGTGATCCGGAACTTAAAATAACCCGGGGGAAGGGAATCCAGGAGCATACTGAAAAACCAGCCTTTATTATGTCGGTTATTGGAATTGCGGTAGTTGCGCTATTGTTGTTTGGCGGCTGGCAGTTGTGGCAATATGTTTCCAGTGAATACTTGAATAAAGAACCAGATAAAGAACTGAATAAAGATCAGGATAAAGACAACGGATTTCTTATTCCCATAGCAGCAGAATCCAGTGATAACTCTGTCTTAGATGAAGACCCATCACAGCTGAGCCTGCCGGAGCCGGACAAAAACAGCCTCCTGCCCATGTCTGAATCCACGGCTGATACCCCAGTTTCGGACATTAAAACATCTGAACCAGCAACTGCAGGCATAGCAGATAAGATTGCTGTTGAAAAGGAAGCTGAACTGCAGAAAAAGACAGCGGAAGAGCTGAACAAGGATACTGGCAACGAAGTAATATCATTACCGATAGCTGACCAGGAGGATAATGTGGTAACTGACTCTGAAATCATTGCGGTACCACAGCCTGAACAGGCACAGCCGGAAGCAGTATCTGTCAGTCAGGATCTGTTCCTGCAGTTTAATGGCGATTCCTGGATTGTTATTAAAGATGTCACAGGTAAAAAACTGGCTACGGGACTAAAACGTGCCGGTCAAACCCTTAGTCTTAAGGGACAGCCGCCTTACAATTTGTTTTTAGGCAATGGCCGGGTGGTCGATGTCAGTATCCACGGCAAAAAATATGATCATTCCCGCTATATAAATAACAAAAATATTGCTCGTTTTAGTGTAGAATAGGCAGTTTTCTTAACAGCAATCGTTCAGGAACCATTTTGGCCGACAAGATACAATCAATTCGCGGGATGAACGATATCCTGCCCGATGAAACACCAGCGTGGCAATTTATAGAATCCCGGCTGCGCCAGCTGCTTAAAAGCTATAACTACGACGAAATCCGCTTCCCTATTGTGGAAAAAACTGCCCTGTTTAAACGCTCAATTGGCGAAGTCACGGATATTGTCGAAAAAGAAATGTATACCTTCGAGGATCGCAATGGCGACAGCCTTACCCTCAGACCTGAAGGCACGGCTGTCTGTGTCCGGGCAGGTATTCAAAATGGTCTGCTGGTTAATCAGCAGCAACGGTTGTGGTATATAGGTCCCATGTTTCGACATGAACGTCCGCAAAAAGGGCGTTACCGCCACTTTCATCAACTGGGTGTTGAAGTCTTTGGCCTGTCCACTCCGGATATTGATGCAGAACTGATCATGATGAGTGCCCGTTTCTGGAAAATGCTCGGACTGCAGGATTCAGTTACACTGCAGTTAAACAGCCTGGGTACAGCACAGGCACGGGAGCAGTATCGTTCCGTACTTGTGGATTACCTGATGCAGCATAGTGAACTGCTCGATGAAGACAGCCAGCGTCGTTTACAAACCAATCCCCTGCGTATTCTGGACAGTAAAAAACCGGCCATGCAGGAGATGATTGAACAGGCCCCGCGTTTAATGGAGCATCTGGATGATGAATCCAGACAGCACTTTGAGGATTTATGTGCTTACCTGGACAGTGTTGGAATTTCTTATGAAATTAATACCCGTCTGGTACGCGGACTGGATTATTATAATCGCACCGTCTTTGAATGGGTAACTGATAAACTGGGTGCACAGGGTACCGTCTGTGCCGGCGGTCGATACGATGCTCTGGTAAAACAGCTCGGCGGTCGGGAAACCCCTGCGGTTGGTTTTGCCATGGGGCTGGAACGTCTGGTGCTGCTGGTGCAGCAGGAACAATTGCAAAACTATATTAAACAGCCCCATGCGGTATTATTAATGATGGGTGAACGAGCACAGGCTGCCGGCTTGGCACTGTCAGAACAATTGCGTGATGTCTTACCGGAAGTCCGTATTTTTAATATCTGCGGTGGCGGCAGCTTTAAAAGCCAGATGAAACGGGCGGATAAAAGCCAGGCTGAAATTGCCCTGATTCTGGGGGATGATGAACTGGACAAACAGTTGATTACTGTCAAATATCTGCGTCAGAAGACAGATAACAAACCTCAGCAGGAAAGCCTGTCTCAGGATCAACTGATTGAACTATTAAAAACCCGATTGTAATAATATAACTAAAGTTTAGAGCGACAGCCGACCCTTGAGTGCCCTGTTTCGCTCACACGTTCTTTAACAATTTGTTTGTAACCAGCTGTTTTGAAGTTGTTTTTATAACAAATCTTCAAAACGCCTTAAAACATCCGTATCTGGCGGCTGGAATTTTTGGGA
>JBHNNM010000040.1:0-12575 GCA_048563625.1 Gammaproteobacteria bacterium
AGAACTGCAGGCTCGTCTGGATCAACTGAAAAAAGCCGGGCAGTCCAGGGACAGTATCAGTGAAAAAGTCATGTCCCTGAAAAAAGAAGCCAAAGTTCTGCAGAAGTACCTAGTGGATATTAATAAAATGCTCACTACGGTTAACAGCCCCATGCCGGTCGTTATCCAGGAGAAAAATATCCCTAATAATGTAACCGCAATTCGCAGCCAGGCTGGTTCGTAACTATCCATGATTGGCCTTATTCAACGGGTTCGCTGGGCAAAAGTTGAGGTGGACGGTCAGATTATCAGTCAGATTGAGCAGGGTCTTCTGGCTCTGATTGGTATGCAGAAGGACGACCAGACCATGCAGGCCGATAAACTGCTGCATAAACTGCTCAATTATCGCATTTTTGCCGATGATGATGATAAAATGAATCTCAGTGTCCGTGATATTCAGGGCGGTTTATTATTAGTACCGCAATTTACCCTGGCAGCTGATACCCGCAAAGGCATGCGTCCCAGTTTCAGCTGCGCCAAGCCGCCGGCAGAAGCCGAACAGCTATTTAACTACCTGCTGAGCGAGGCGCAAAACCAGTATCCCCGCATTCAGGCAGGAAAGTTTGGTGCTGATATGCAGGTGTCTCTGCTTAACGACGGGCCGGTTACTTTTTCTTTAAATATTTAGTGAGATCTAAATCTAAATGCTGCAACATAATAAATTTCTGCAACTGGGCATTATTGTTCTGCTTAGCACCCTGCTGCTGGCATGCACACCGCCAAAACCCAAAACACCCATGGCTGTAGCAGAAGCTTTCTGGCATGCTGCTCTGGCCGGCGATATTGATACTGCAAAACAATACCTGACTCCGGACAGCCGGGATAATTTTAAAATTATTCTGCAAAGCAGCAAGGATTATGTCGAACTGGGCGAACAGAGTATTTCTGCGCAACGGGCTGAAATATTAACCCAACTGGTGCAGCATCAAAGCGATCAGAATAAAGCCCGGCGTACCGCCTTAAGAACCATTCTGGTTAATCAACAGGGACACTGGCTGGTGGACTTTAACCAGACCCGGGATTCCATGCTGGGCACTGAACTGCAGTCTGCTCTGGAACAGTTCTCTAAAACCATGCGCGAAACCATTGATAAGGGTGTACAGATAATGGGCGAGTCCATGAAAAAAGAACTGGAACAGATGGAAAAGTCCATGCAGGAACTCAATGAGGAACTGGACAGAGAAATGCAGAAAGAACTGGAAAAGCAAAACCAGAACCAGACTGCCCCGCCCGAGGCCGAGACTCAGGAACCGCCCAAAACCACCACTTTATAAGCCTGACATGGGTTTCTGGGCAACCAGCATGGCCTCATTTCTAATACCTTTACTGGTATCTCCTAATAAGCCTTCTTCCCGGTAATAACGCAGTATCAGCAGTGCAAACAGCTGCTGCAGTTCATTAACTTTTAAACGGTACTGGGGATTGTTCGGCCCGGATTCCTGTTCATTGAGTTCCGGTAATACTTCCTGAGTAAAGGTCTGATAAAAAATCAGGCCGCCGGGCTTTAGAGCCTCAATTAAAACTGGCACCAGATCGCGCACCAGAAAACGGCTGACCAGAATCACATCAAAACTTTCCGCTTCCAGAAGGGTATCACTGACATCAGATTGCCGGGTGTGGATAGTCAACTGACGTTCCCTGGCAAACTCCTTAACTTTCTCAATAGCCCGCATCGGATATGTCCCAGGCATGGCTGTCATAGCCCAGTTCAGCCAGACGCAGGGCATTACCACCCAGACCGCAGGCCAGATCCAGTGACCTGCCCTGACCATTGAGCAGATGCTGGTTTAATTCCAGTACATCAATAACCTGGTTAGGCTCATGCACATTCTCATAGCGTTCATTCCATTTGTTTCTGGCTTCTACCATTATCGTCTCCAGAAAGAAGGGGTGAGAATAACCAGCAAGGTAAAAATTTCCAGACGTCCCAGCAGCATGGCAAAACACAGCACCCACTTGGAAAAGTCATTAACCCCCTGATAATTAGCACCAACATCACCCAGTCCCGGTCCCAGGTTGTTCAGACAGGCGGCCAGAGCCGAAAAAGCCGTGACCTGATCCAGGCCGCTGGCCATTAACAGCAGCATCATAATACTGAAACTGGCCACATAGAGGGCAAAAAATCCCCAGATGGCATTACTGACATTTTCCGACATGCCCTTGCCGCCAATTTTAACGGGGATCTGAGCACTGGGATGGATAAGGCGAAAAATTTCCCTCAGCCCCTGTTTAAATAACAGAATAAAGCGGATCACTTTCATACCACCACCGGTAGAACCGGCACAACCACCAACAAAACTGATAAACAGCAGCATAACCGGCAGAAAACCCGGCCAGTTATAATAATCCGCCGTAGTAAAACCAGCGGTTGTACCAATGGAAATGGTCTGAAAAATACCATGGTGCAGGGCATCGCCCCAGCTTTTAAACGTCGAGGAGTAATGCAGATACAGAACCGATATGGCTGAAGCTGTAGCCAGAATCATCAGATAAACCTTAAACTCCACATCGTAAAAATAGTGTTTAATGCTGCGCATCCGCAGGGCACTGAAATGCAGGGCAAAATTGACTCCGGCAATGACCATAAAAAAACCGGCGATCATTTCAATCAGTTTATTATCAAAATAACCGATAGAGGCATCATGGGTAGAAAAACCGCCAATGGCCACCGTAGAAAAACTGTGGCCGACCGCATCAAACAGACTCATGCCGGCAGCCCAGTAGGCCAGCGCACAAGAGATGGTCAGTCCCAGGTAAATATACCAGAGCGCCTTAGCAGTTTCGGTAATTCGGGGGGTCAGTTTATTATCCTTAATGGGTCCCGGTGTTTCCGCACGGTATAACTGCATGCCACCAATACCCAGCATGGGCAATACCGCTACCGCCAGTACAATAATACCCATACCGCCCAGCCACTGCATTTGCTGACGATAAAATAAAATGGATTTGGGCAGATCATCCAGACCGGTAAACACCGTGGCTCCGGTGGTAGTCAGGGCAGAAATGGATTCAAACAGGGCATCGGTAAAGCTGGCATCCAGACTATGTGACAGGTAAAGCGGCAGAGATCCGACCAGACCAAAGACAAACCAGAACAGCACCACAACCACAAAGCCATCACGTATCCTGAGCTCCTTGCGCATATTACGCACCGGCAGCCAGATAAACAGGCCGGACAGTAAAATCACCAGGAAAGCATGAATAAAAGCATTAATTTCTGAGTCCTGATACCAGAGCGATACTGCAATGGGCGGGATCACAGTGGTACTGAAGACCATTAGCAGCAGGCCGACAATACGTAAAATAACAAGGGGTTGCATAGTGTGCTCTACAGCCTAGATAAAGGTAACAGCCACCTGGAAGAGTCGCTCCACATCAATAATATGACGCTTATCCACCAGAAATAGAATAACGTGATCATCCGCTTCTATTACCGTATCATGATGCACAATAATCACCTCGCCATTACGTACAATGGCGCCAATGGTAGTACCCGGAGGCAGGGGAATATCCTCCACTGCACGCCCTACTACTTTGGAGGTTTTCTTATCTCCATGGGCAATGGCTTCAATAGCTTCTGCCGCACCTTTGCGCAGTGAATGCACCATTTCCACATCACCGCGACGCACATGGGCAAGCAGGCTGCCGATAGTAGCTTCCTGGGGAGAAATAGCAATATCAATTTCACCGCTTTCCAACAGATCCATATAGGCAGCCCGGTTAATCAGAGCCATCACCTTGCGTGCGCCCAGCCGCTTGGCCAGCAGGGCCGACATAATATTGGCCTCATCATCATTAGTCAGAGCACAGAATACATCGGTGCCTTCAATATTTTCTTCAATCAGTAGTTCTTCATCAGACACATCACCGAGCAGAACAATGGTTTTTTCCAGTTCTTCGGACAGCATACGGGCATTGGCCGGGTTATGGTCAATGATCTTGAGGTGCAGCCGCCCTTCCAGGGTTCGCGCCAGGCGCTGACCGATATTACCGCCGCCAGCAATCATTATGCGTTTAAAGGGCTTGTCCACCCGGCGCAGTTCTGACATAACCTTACGGGTATTGCGCCGATCTACAATAAAGAACACTTCATCGTTTTCTTCAATAATGGTATCGCCCTTGGGAATGATAGGGCGTCCCTTGCGATAAATAGCCGCTACCCGGGTATCAATATTGGGCATGTGTTTGCGGATTTCCTGCAGTTCATGCCCTAACAGGGGGCCGCCCTTAAAGGCCCGTACTGCCACCAGCTGTACCTGCCCACCAGCAAAATCCAGCACCTGCAGAGCACCGGGGTATTCAATCAGACGCTTGATATAATCCGTTACCAGCTGTTCCGGGCTGATCAGTACATCCACGGGCAGGGCATCATGGGTAAACAGCTCCGGATGGATCAGGTACTGGTTAGAGCGAACCCGCGCAATTTTAGTGGGGGTATGGAAAATGGTATAGGCAACCTGGCAGGCAATCATATTGGTTTCATCACTATTGGAGACGGCGATCAGCATATCGGCATCATCACAACCGGCTTTGAGAAGGACATCAGGGTGTGATCCCTTGCCCCTGACCGTTCGGATATCCAGCCGATCCTGCAGTACCCCTAATCGGCGGCCATCCACATCTACAACAGTTATATCATTATCTTCACTGGCCAGATTTTCAGCCAGTGAAGAGCCTACCTGTCCGGCACCTAAAATCAGAATTTTCATTATGCTTGTCTATGTATGTGATTAGCTTTACGAATATTTACGGTAACTGGCCAGCAGCACTGACCGTAACCAGCCTTTATTTAGCTTTTGCCACAATTTTTTTGGCATCAATGCCCAGAGATTTCATTTTACGATATAAATGGGTACGTTCGACACCTGCCAGTTGGGCTACTTTACCCACGCTGCCACCGACTTCAATTAGTTTCTGTTCCAGGTAAGCCTTTTCAAACATTTCCCGGGCTTCTTTTAAAGGATGATCAAACAGGCTCTGCAGGGCATCACTGCCAGAACTGTCCGATGCACCCAGACCAAACTCCCCGCCGGAACTTTTGTATTTCTGTGCCAGCTGCTGTTCAACTTCTTCCAGAGAGATGGTTTCCTCATCGGAAACAATTAACAGGCGCTGCACCATGTTTTTCAGTTCCAGCAGATTACCCGGCCAGGTGTAATTGCGCAAACGGTTTAAAGCGGCAATTGAAAAATTGCGGTAATTAAACTGCTCCTTCTGCACAAAACGATCCCGATAATAATTCAGCAGTTCAGGAACATCCTCGCAATGTTCTCGCAGAGGCGGCACTTTAACCTGCAGGACATTAAGCTGAAAATACAGTTCAGATTTAAATTTGTTTTCCTTAACCAGCTGTTCCAGGGAATAATGGGTGGCCGTAATGATCCGGCAGTTCAGGGTAATGGCTTCAGTTCCGCCTATACGGTGAAAACGACCGGTTTCCAGAGTGCTGAGCAGCCGGCCCTGGGTTGCCGGATCCATATCGCCAATATCATCAATATATAAAGTACCCTTACTGGCCTGTTCCAACAGTCCATAATAGATCCTGCCGTCCTGCTCCGAACCAAAAAGTTCCCTTGCTGAATTTTCCGGATCTAGTGTCGCTACACCCAGTTCTATATAGGGCTGATCCGCCCGGGGGCTTAAGCGATGCAGCAGTCTGGAGTACTTACTTTTGCCACTGCCCGGTTCACCCACAAAGAGCACCCGGCTGTCATGCTGGGCAATCTGCTCTATTTCCCGGCGCAGTTCCTGGTTAACCTTGCTCTTGCCTACCGGCTCATCAACCGACAACAACTGATGGCGCATGTCCTGGTTTTCCTTATCCAGTTTATAGGCTTCCAGGGCATGTTCTACGGTGAGCAGCAGCTTGGCCAGTGACAGTGGTTTTTCCAGAAAATCATAGGCACCCAGACGGGTAGCCTCAACCGCTGTTTCCACGGTACCGTGTCCGGACATCATAATAACCGGAAAACGGCTGGTATCATCACTTTCATACCATTCTTTTAATAAGCTGATACCGTCAATATCCGGCATCCAGATATCCAGCAGCACCAGATCCGGGGTTCTTTTCTGGACCATTTCCCGGGCCTGCTGGCCGTTTTCGGCAATCTCAACTTCATAACCTTCATCCTGCAGGATCTCCTGCACCAGTTCCCGGATATCCGGTTCATCATCAACAACAAGTATATAGGCAGACGCCATTTTATTTCCTCAAGTACCAAAATCTTTAATTTTTAGTATCTATTCAGTATTATCTAACCGTGACTGGCGGCAGGTACTGTCTTTCCGGGGACGCTCAAGTACATCCATGTATCGGTTTAGAACTTTTCAAAACTTGTTTTTGTAAAAAGTTCTTATCCTAGCGATTACGAAAACATCCATGTTTTCATAAACCCCGTAAACACAGTACCTGCAGCCAGTCACTCTACGGTATTCTGAATTATACTGAATAATTAATTTTTTATACGGCAGGCAATCTTATCACAACTCTGGCTCCGCCCTGCGGCGCATTTTCTGCCAGAATAGAACCGCCGTGTTCTTCAATAATCTTTTTCACAATAGCCAGTCCCAGTCCCGTCCCCTTGGGCTTATTGGTTACATAAGGGTCAAAGATATTGGCCAGCATATCCTCTGGGAAACCGGGGCCGTTATCCGTCAGTTCCAGTATGCACCAGTTTTGTTTGTTCAGTTCTTCCAGATGGGTTTTAACTTGAAGAATAATTTTTTCATTATCCCCGGCGGCTTCCATGGCATTTTTAATCAGATTATGAAAAACCTGCCGCAAACGCCCCTGATCCACTTCCACCAGAGTACCGCCAATCCCCAGTTCCTGTTTTATGGTCAGTTTATCGCTGCCGCGGTACAAATCAACCACTTCCATCAATAAACTTTCAATATCCAGGGTCTGCATTTTCAGTTCGGGCATTTTAGCGTATTCTGAAAAGGCTTTAACCATTTCTTTCATACTGTCCACCTGATGAATAATGGTGGAGGTCAGTCGGTCCATGGTTTCAGCATCTTTTTCATCCATGGTTTTCAGGTATTTATGACGAATGCGCTCAGCCGATAACTGAATAGGCGTTAGTGGATTTTTAATCTCATGAGCCAGACGGCGGGCCACTTCGCCCCAGGCCGCATCTCTCTGGGCCTGCACCAGTGAAGTGACATTTTCTATAACAATCACATAGCCGCCATCAGCCAGAGCTGTGCCTCGGCAGAGCAGGTTTTTACGGCCATCGGCTTCTATCAGGGTGATTTCTTCGCTCCAGTGTTTTACCCGGTTCTGCACAGAGCTCATTATCCAGCGCACCAGGGATTCCAATTCCGGCTTCTCTCTGGCCAGCTGAAACAGGGACTGGCCCAGATATTCATTGACATTAATACCCAGAATTACACTGGCTTCAGGATTACTGGTGCGGATCTCCTTATTTTCTGAGAGACTGATAATTCCGGAAGACAGGTTGCTTAGCACCACTTCCAGGTAGTCCCGCTGACGTTTGGCCTGTTCATGACTTTCTTCCAGAGCATTATGGGTCTGGGACAGACGGCGCACCATTTTATTAAAGGACTGGATTAACAGGCCAAAATCATCATCATTTAACAGGGGAATGGGCTTGTGGTACTCCCCTTCCGCCACCGCCTTGGTGCCTTCTGCCAGATCACGGATAGGTTCGGCAATACGACGGGCAGAAAAGAACGCCGCCCAGACGGCACTTAAAATACCCAGCAACAGCACCAGCGACAGGGTCAGGGTAAAGCTGATTTTAAGCGGCTTGCGCAGATAGACCAGCCCTTTGTATTCGGAATAGGCCTGCTGCACACTGGCCGCCAGACGGTGCTGCCGCTCGCTGATGGGAGACAGTGCCTGCAGGATCAGGTAGTCTTTATCATTATAGGGAATACGCACCAGCACCCGGATGGTCCGGCTGGAATCATCATCCAGATCCAGCACCACATGATCCCGTCCCTGCTGCAGGGGCAGCAAAAGATCTGAACTGGGCAGATCGGGCACAAAGTCCCCCTCTTCAACCGAGCTAGAACCCAGCACCCGGCCTCTTGAGGTCATCAGTGTCACTTCATCCACTCCGCTTTTTTCGCGGATTTCACTCAGTGAAACTACTGTAAGGGTGGTCAGATCTTTAAGTGTTTCATCGGTCAGTCGGCGGATTTGTCGCAACAGGCTTTTTTTGCGTTCATCAACCGCTGAGCGGCTCAGGGTCAGCGCATCTTCCAGAGCCTTTTCCACGGTCACATCAAACCAGCTGTCAATACTTCGGTTAATAAACTGAATGGAAAAGGTATAAACCACCAGAGCCGGTAAAATGGCTAGGGAGACAAAGATAATAACCATGCGCAAAGTCAGTCGGGCACCGGCCACATGCTGGCGCAGCTGGCGCAGTAAACGCCAAGCCTGGCGGGCAATCAGGAATACCAGCATCACCAAGATAACCAGGTTGACCGCCAGCAGCAGATAATAAAGCTGCTGGAACTGTTCCGCATCCATGGAAGCACTGTTGATCATACGTAATGAGAACAACAGCAATATCACCAGAATAAAAATGGCCAGAGGACCGCTGAATACCTTGCGTATCATGGCTGTGCCTCTGCAGATTCTTTGAGAGCAGTCTGATTGTTAGCGGATTTTTGTTTCAGATTCTGAATAAGCACCGGCCAACGTGACCAGTTGCTTTCCAGCCGCCAGGCCGGTGACAGAGCCGCAATCTGGCGTAGTGCCGGGGGCAGATGGTTTATGTCCAGCAAGGTATGGATCTGTACATAATATTGCTGATCAGGCTTAAGCTGCTGTTTTTCTATCAGATGAGCGCCACGAATGGTACCCAGTACCTGCAGAGCCTCTTCTCGGCTGTTAAAGCTGTAGCGATCCTGGGTTGCCAGGTTTCTGACCACATGCACATTAGTCAATGGATGGTAGGCCAGTTCAAACAGTTGCAGGGATTCCTTAATAATGACATCCGGCCACCATTTTCGCTGACAATACACCTGCACTTCCACCGCAATAGTCAGAGGAATACCGTTTTCCAGCGCTTCAATGATTTCACTGGAAAAATTCATACTCAGGTCTGCATCAATAAGAACATGGTCACTCTGAGCATAAGTTTTAACCGATTTAACGCTGAACATCTGCTGTTCCGTGTATTGCGGCAGCACATTAAAAATTACAAAAATGGTAACAGAGCCGATAATACCCAGCAAAAACAGGGCGAAAAACTGGTATTTGGCACTGCGTTTTTTGCTCTTCACCTGTTCCGGCTCAGCAGATTGTGCAACCACGGTACTGTTCATAACTGCTTGAGTACACCTTGCATCGAGTTCATTAAACTATTTTTCCTGTTTTTCAAGTAAAGCATAATAAAAACCATCCATGTACTGCTCACCGGGCAGGATCTGCCGGCCCACAGGCATGGCATGCCCCCAGTTCCCGGAAATGCTTATTTCCCGTGCATCATCCAGGGTTTGACGGTTGTGTTCTAAAAAACGTTCAATCTGCCGATCATTTTCTTCTCTGATTATAGAGCATGTAGCATACAGCAGGCGCCCGCCGGGTTTGAGCATGTCCCACAGGTTATTTAGGATTTCTGCCTGTAATTTAACCAGAGCTGGAATATCGCTGTCCCGTCTTAATACCTTGATATCAGGATGACGCCGGATAACCCCTGTGGCTGAACAGGGGGCATCCAGCAGAATACGATCAAATAACTGCCCGTCCCACCAGTCCCTGCGGCCGGCATCCGCCGGTACCAGCTGCAGCTTCTGTGCATCCATATTTAAACGCTGACGACTTTCTTCCACCTTGGCCAGACGTTGTTCACTGAGATCCAGAGCCAGCAGAGACTGCAGTTTCGGCTGAGCATTCAGTATATGCATGGTTTTACCACCCGGTGCGGCACAGGCATCCAGAACCCGCTGCCCGGGCCGCACATCCAACAGTACAGCAGCCAGCTGTGCTGCTCCATCCTGAACAGAAACCCGCCCCTGTTTAAATCCCGGCAATTGCTCTACTGCACAGGGATTATCCAGCACCAGAGTGTGGGAGTAAATCTCACTTTGATAAACACCAGTATGCTGTTCCTGCAGAAGTTGATTATAAGCTGAAATATCCTCATTATGTCCCACTCTCAAAGTCATGGGCGGACGCTGATTTCCGGCCTGCAGAATCTCCTGTACAGTCACCGAAGCCTCCGGCCATACTGTTTTCTGCCAGGACTGCTTGATACGGCGGATAAGCCATTCCGGATAGGCATACTGAGTTTCGCATGAGGCATCCAGATGACTGAGCAGTGTTTCCTGTTCTCTTAAAAAGCGCCTTAAAATAGCATTAACCAGACCTTTAGCCCAGTTCTGCTGTACATCAGCACAGGTATTAACCGTTTCCTTGACCACGGCATAATCCGCCTTTTCCAGATACAGCAGCTGATACAGGCCGGTCAGGAGCACATAATGAATAATTTTTTTCCGACCTTTGATCGGCCTGTCGAGCATCTGCTGCAATAGAGCATCAAGGCGGAAAAACCAGCGCAGGGAGCCATAAGCAATTTCCTGCACCAGCGGGCGCTGCTGCTCAGCCAATGGCGGCAGATACTGAGGCAGCAGAGTGGCCAGGGACTGGCCGGATTGTGCACACTCAAAAACCAGCCATGCGGCGGTACTTCTGGGAGTCGTTTTAAAACCGTCCGGGAGCATGGAGTTCAGAACTGCACACCCTGCAGACTCTGGCCATTAATAAAATCTTTAACCATAATGCGTTTTTTACCGGGCATCTGCAGTTCCAGTATTCTGACCAGCCCGCCTCTGGCCAGAACATCAATACCATTAGCCGATTCAGCCAGCACTTTACCAAATGAGGCCGGATCCTGCGGAGTATCTTTCTCCAGGGGCAGTAAGCGGGCCTGCCAGAAGCGCAGGGACTTACCGTTATAATCGGTATAAGCCACCGGCCAGCTATTAAAGGCCTGAATTTTTCTTACAATAAGGGCCGCATCCTCACTCTGCCAGTTGATGTGCGCTTCCTGCTTGTCCAGCTTATGGGCATAGGTAGCCTGACTGTCATCCTGCGGCACCGGCTGCAGCCGGTGCGCCATAATATCATCCAGGGTCTGTAGCAGAGCAGCCGCTCCCAGATCAGCCAGTTTATCATGCAAAGAGCTGCCGGTATCTTCCTGGGTAATATCACAGGTTTTAATATTAAGCATATCTCCGGTGTCCAGCCCCTGATCCATCTGCATGATAGTAACGCCGCACTGGCTATCTCCGGCAAGGATGGCTCTTTGAATGGGGGCTGCACCGCGCCAGCGCGGAAGGATTGATGCATGGATATTCAGGCAACCGTATTTCGGAGCCTGCAATACGGCTTCAGGCAGGATAAGTCCATAGGCCACAACCACCATAACATCCGCCTGCAGAGCCTTAAGCTGCTGCTGGATCTCCTCGTCTTTCAGACTGACCGGCTGATAAACGGGTATATCATATTCAACGGCCAGGGCTTTAACCGGACTGGCAGTTAATTTACGGCCTCTGCCCGCCGGACGATCAGGCTGAGTATAAAGCGCAATGACTTTATGTTCAGAATCCAGCAATGTATTCAGGGCAACCGCCGCAAAATCAGGCGTACCGGCAAAAATAATTTTCAAGTTTAATCCTTTTACATTTTCTGGCGCTGATGCTTTTCCAGTTTTTTGCGGATCCGTTCCCGCTTAAGACGGGACAGATAATCGACAAATAATTTCCCCTGCAGATGATCAATCTCATGCTGAACGCATACCGCCAGCAAACCATCGGCAGACAGTTCCTGCTGCTGCCCCAGTTTATCCAGGTAACGTACTACAACGGACTCAGCCCGTTCAACTTCCGCATAGGTATCCGGTACAGAAAGGCAGCCTTCATCCATTTTTTCCTTGCCGCTATGCTCAATAACTTCCGGATTGATCAGACACAGAGGCTGATTTTTTTCTTCTGAAATATCAATAACAATAATCTGCTCATGCACATTAACCTGGGTTGCAGCCAGACCAATACCCGGTGCGGCATACATGGTTTCCAGCATATCATCTATCAGTTTATGGTGTTTAGCGGTAATATCTGCAACAGGCCTCGCTCTGGTACGCAGACGTTCGTCAGGAAAATGTAAAATTTCCAGTAATGCCATAATTTAAAATTCTCGCACTAATACAATGGACAATGAGGTTTTATCAGGCAAAATGCCTGAAACAAATGACGATTCTATCAAAAAATATAACTTTGATGATATAAAAAGTGTTAACCAGGTTGGTAATTTTTATGAAAACACTTTATATTTAATAAAAAACATTATAAATTCAAGCTAATTTGTGGATCTTATTCACAAATTTTCGTTTTTATGCCATTTTTTTACGCAAATTTTATGCTTTTATCGCCAAGTCTTTACTAGGGGCTGTTGATCTTTTGTGGTTAAAAAATAGGCAGCATGGTATTTGTTAAACAAGTATAATGGTTTTGTGAAAAATCAACATACAAGAACACTTACCATGCCAAGAACTATC
>JBHNNM010000041.1:0-12525 GCA_048563625.1 Gammaproteobacteria bacterium
GATAGTTCTTGGCATGGTAAGTGTTCTTGTATGTTGATTTTTCACAAAACCATTATACTTGTTTAACAAATACCATGCTGCCTATTTTTTAACCACAAAAGATCAACAGCCCCTAGTAAATTAAAGATTGTTCGAAGGATCGCCTGTGACAGATATAGCACCAACCGATAATGACAGAAACCCGAAGTTCAATACTATTGGTCTGATTGGAAAATACGCCGATCCCAGTGTTGAAGATGCCCTGGTCAGTCTGCATGAGTATTTTAACCAGATTGGCTGCAAGGTATTTCTGGATGAAAGTACGGCAGCGGTATTTTCCGATCACGAAATGCAGCCGGCTTCTCGTACCCAGCTGGGTGAACTATGTGACTTAATTATTATTGTTGGTGGTGACGGCACGTTGCTAAATGCCGCCCGAAGTCTGGTGGGTTTCGGTGTGCCGTTGCTAGGCATTAATCTGGGGCATCTGGGCTTTCTGGTGGATTTATCAGCCATTGATGTGCATAAAGCCCTGGATGAAATTATGGCAGGCGAATATACCGAAGAAAACCGTTTTTTAATTATCAGTGAAATAGAACGGGACGGTGATTATTTCGGCGGCGGCAATGCCTTTAATGATGTGGTGATCCACAAGTCAGATGTCGCCCGTATGATTGAAATTGAAACCTATATTGATGATCGTTTTATGCATTCCATGCATGCTGACGGCCTGATCATTTCCACGCCTACCGGCTCTACGGCTTATTCCCTGTCCGGCGGCGGTCCGATTTTATACCCGTCTTTAAATGTTATGGAACTGGTGCCTATTTGCCCGCACACCATGAGTAATCGCCCAGTCGTGGTATCCGGTGAAAGTGAAATTGATATTGTCGTCTCGGATCGTTTTTCTACCCAGGCGCAGGTTACCTACGACGGTCAGATTAACTTTAACTTATTGCCCGGTGACCATGTTAAAATTATGCGTCATCCAAAACATATCACAATTTTGCATCCAAAAACCTATGATTATTTTAAAATCCTGCGTAGCAAGCTGCGCTGGGGTGAAAAACTTCGTAACTAAATAATCAAAACTAAAAAAACACCAAACATAAGTCTGAAATAGTTCCCCTATGCTGAATCATATTACCATCAAAAATCTGGCCGTTGTCGATTTTCTGGAACTGGAACTTAACACCGGTTTCAGCGTACTGACCGGTGAAACCGGAGCCGGCAAATCCATTCTTATTGATGCTTTAGGACTGGTACTGGGTGACCGGGCTGAAGCGGCTGCAGTTCGTTACGGCGCTGACCGGGCAGATATTACGGCAGAATTTGAATTAAATAACGCTCAGATCACCCAATGGCTCAGCGATAATGATCTGGACGATACGGATAATCCATCTGAGTGCCTGATCCGCCGCACCATTAACGCTAAAGGCCGCTCCCGGGGCTTTGTCAACGGTCAGCCAGTCCCCTTACAGGTATTGCGGGAACTGGGTGAAAAGCTGGTCAATATTCATGGTCAGAATACCCATCAGGCCTTATTAAAAACCGATGAACAACGCCTGCTGCTGGATAACTTCGCCGGCAGCAATGCCCTGCGCAAAGAGCTGAACCAGTGCTATCAACAGTGGCAGAAAAAATCTGCCGAGTATAAAAAGTTACAACAGGATACTTCCGAACGGGATGCCCGGCTGGATCTGCTGCGTTTTCAGGTTCAGGAACTGCAGGAATTTGATTTACAGGAAAACGAACTGCCACAGCTTGAAGAAGAGCACAAACGCCTGAGCAATGCCAGCCGGTTGATAGAAACCTCACAAAGTGCTTATTACCGGCTCAGTGAAGATGAAAACAGCATCAGCAGTCAGATCAGCTATACACTGAACGAGCTTACCGCCCTTGGCGAACTGGACAGCCGGCTTAATCCCGTTCTGGAAATGCTTAATAATGCCTTTATTCAGATTGACGAGGCCGGTTCCGAATTACGCCACTATATTGACAGCCTGGAGCTGGATCCGGAACGCCTGAACTGGCTGGATCAACGTATTGCCGGTATCTATGATCTAGCCCGAAAACATCATATTGAAACCAATGAACTTTACACCCATGCTGAAACCCTGAATCAGGAGTTACGGCAACTGGAAAATGCGGATAGTCATCTGGAAACCCTGGAAAAAGAAGTCGAAGAGTTCCGCCGGGAGTATTTTGAACTGGCCGAAAAGCTCACTGGTGAACGGGAAAAAGCCAGTCAATTCCTGGCTGAGCAGGTCATGTCCCATATTCATGAACTGGGCATGGGACATTGTGTTTTTGAAATCCGCCTGCACAGTACAGACAGTGAGCAGCCGCAATTACACGGCATGGAAGTGATTGAGTTTTATGTAACAACCAATCCCGGACAACCCTTACGGCCTTTATCCAAAGTGGTTTCCGGTGGTGAACTGTCCCGCATCAGCCTGGCCATACAGGTCGTGACGGCTCAGTTCAGCGACATTCCAACTCTGATATTTGATGAAGTGGATGTGGGTATCGGCGGCGGTATTGCAGAAATGGTGGGCAGTAAATTAAGACTTCTGGGCAGCAATTCCCAGGTACTCTGTGTAACCCACCAGGCCCAGGTCGCCTCCCAGGCCCATTGTCATTATTTGGTAGAAAAGCAAAGTTATGACAACAGTACAAAAACAACCATCAGAATACTGGATAAAGAACAGCGAATTGACGAAATTTCCAGAATGCTTGGAGGGGTAAAAACCACAGAGCAGACACGTTCACATGCTAAAGAAATGCTGGAAGGTGTTAAAGATTAAACTAAATTAAAGGCTTTGTTTATATATTATAAGTTATGCAACATGAGCCAGTTTTTCTGCAATAACTTCTGACAGAGGCACTTCCAGAAAACAGTCTGTTGAAAATAAATAATCTTCACCGGATTCGTCGATAACCCTGATTTGATTATGTTTTAAAGCGTCAGGGTCAGGCACCACTTCATATAATTTACGTTTTTCAAGGGATGCTTCATAACCTTCATTATCGACACAAACAACAAATTTTCGCATGTCCAAACTCCTCAGTCGATATATCGTTTAATCTTAAATTCACGTTTACCAACACCATTGGCTTCATACCAATGCAGTTCTGCTTCCAGTTCGGTCCCGTCTTTTAACCTGTAGCAATGCCTTTCCGTTTACGCCAGTGTCCATGACCATAGAGTTTACGCAAACGACCAATTTCCCGAATACCAGTACCTTGGGCAAAAGTTTCCGAGTTTTTAAGCTCTCCGATTATTTCAAAATCCATTTGTATTATTCCTGATACTTACTCTTACCTCTCTCCCGAATGCTCTTTCTCAGCGCTCAACGCTTAATCCTGCTCTTTCTGACACTCAGGACAGATGCCGTAAATATAAAGACTGTGATCGGTCATTTTATAACCAAACTTCTCGGCTACCTTGTGCTGGCAGTTTTCAATGGTTTCTTCCATAAACTCTTCCACCTTGCCGCATTGTACACAGACCAGATGGTCGTGATGGCTGCCCTGGTTTAGTTCAAAAACAGAATGACCGCCTTCAAAATGGTGGCGTGATACCAGACCGGCACCTTCAAACTGGGTCAGAACCCGGTAAACCGTTGCCAGACCGACGTCTTCTCCTGTTTTAAGGAGTTTTTTATAGACATCCTCCGCACTTAGGTGACGTACATCGGCTCTTTCAAGTAACTCAAGAATTTTCAGGCGAGGCGGGGTTGCTTTAAGGCCGGCTTTTTTAAGATGAATGGTTGTCACGAAACGGGATCCTTAATCTGATACTTATACAGGCTGTGTTTAAATACGTTTACAGGCAGGCAATGAAAGTCTAAAACACGTATCTACTGATGCTTTTAGTATAAGAATATTGTATTATCGCACTCTTAATATCAAAGTTAATATCAAAAGTCTAATATCAAACTTATAGAAAAACAGCACTTAAACAGAGAGCCTGCTTCTGTTAACTGTTGATAGTATACATAATTTATTACATAAATCATTAAAGAAATCACAATAGCAATGCGAAATATTATTATTCTCGGCCTCATCCCCTTTGTTCTGTTACTACCCGCCTGTTCTTGGGTACCCGATCTGTCTGATGTAGGGCTGCCACGAGTTTATAAGGTGGATGTACCGCAGGGTAATGTAGTTGAACAGGATCAGATCAATCAGCTGCGTCCCGGAATGAACAAGGAACAGGTACGTTTTGTCATGGGCACCCCAATGCTGGATGATCCCTTCCACAATGACCGCTGGGATTATATCTACCGTTTCAAACCCGGCTATGGTGATATTGAATTTAAACAGGCCTCCGTTTATTTTAATGAAGACGGACGTCTGGTCAATATTATCGGTACCTTCCGCCCCGGAGACAAACCCGAAAAAGTCCATAGCAGTACTGAAATTGTCGTCGTTCCACTAGAGGATTACGAGGAAGAAGATCAGGGCGAAAAAGGCTACTGGGCTCGTTTTGTTGATTTCTTTGCCTGGACAGACGAACACAGGGGTATCCCTGAGGATGATGGTGATGTACCGGTGGAACCCAAGGGGTGAAGGGGAAGTGGCTCCGGGGACGTTGGAGACTTCTCCTCAGACTACTGGGGAGTAGAGCAGCGTTCAGCGTTCAGAAAGAGCATAGAGTGTTAAGTGTTAAGTGTTAAGTGTTAAGTGTTAAGTGTTAAGTGTTAAGTGTTAAGAAAAAGCTTAGGATATAGGTTGTAGATTTAGAAGTTTGTCTAAAAATTTTCTGGCTCTGGCTCTTTCTCAGCGCTGCTCTTCTCCTTTCTTCATTTTCTTGCCTTCTGCGGCTCGTTTTTTTCTGACTTCTTTTGGATCGGCTATCAGTTTTCGGTAGATTTCTACGCGGTCTTTGTGTTCCAGGATTTTGTCCAGTTTGGTTATTTTGCTGAAAATGCCGACCTTATTTTTGGTCAGGTCAATTTCCGGGAATTCCTGCAGGATGCCTGAGGCTTTTATAGCGTCTTCTACTGTGGAGCCTTCTTCCAGTTCTACAGTTTCTATCACCTGTTTGGCCGGGGTTCCGTAGGCTACTTCAACGATAATTGTTTTTGGTGCCTTATTGAGCACCATTTCACTTCCCATTAATCGGCTCCCTGTCCGTAGATATCAAAGGCGCGTTTACAGAAAGCATCGACCATGCTATTGGCAATCTGGCTGAATACTGGGCCGAAGGCTATGCTCATGAGTTTATTGGAAAACTCAAATTCCAGATCCAGGGAGATTTTACAGCCGTTTTCATCCAGTGCATCAAAACGCCAGAAGCCCTGTAAATGTTTAAAAGGGCCGTCAATGAGGCGCATTTCTATCATTTTATTTTTCTGCATCCGGTTTAAAGTGGTAAAGGTTTTATGCATACCGGTATGGCTGATTTCTATCTGTCCCTTTACCTCATCTTCTGTCTGGCTTAACACCTTGGAACTGCCGCACCAGGGTAAAAATTCCTCGTAGCGATCCACGTCCGCGACCAAATTATACATTTTTTCGGCACTAAAAGGAATAAGCGCACTTTTATTTATGGTGGTCACAATTACTACCGTAATTCATTAATATTAACTCTTTAGTATTAACTCGTTAATTAAAAAGAGAACTGAAAAAAGCATCCAGATCAATACCAAATATACTTTCAAAAAAAGTAATAATACCCAGGGCATTCATAAACACAATAATAACCATTATGGGGGCCACATAGCGTACCAGAAAAGACCAGACGCTATACCAGAAAGAACTGATATTAAGCTCCTGCTTTGAATATTCCTTTTTCATTAACCAGCCGGCATAAATGGCAATCATCAGACCGCCCAGGGGCAGCATGATATTGGAGGTCAGATACTCCAGAAAATCAAAGGCTGTAGCCTCTTTTAATATAACAAACTCACCATACTGGGTATTAATCGAGGTGGAAATAGTAAAGTCACTGGCCAGGTTAAATGAGAAAATAGTAAACAGACCGGTAAACCACACCAGCAAGCCGGAAATCACCGACATTTTAATGCGTGAAACCTTAAAAGTTTTCATACCCCAAGTAACCGCCGGTTCAATCAGGGAGATACTGGAAGTCCATGCAGCAAATACCAGCAGCACAAAAAACAGTGTACCGAATAAGTCACCATACTCCATATGCCCAAAGGCCAGCGGCAGGGTTTTAAAGATCAGACCAGGCCCGGCTGCCGGCTCCAGGGCATTAGCAAAAACAATGGGGAATATGACCATTCCAGCCACTAGAGCCACCACCGTATCCATAATAGCAACGGAAAAAGAAGCCGTAGCAATTGAGGTATTCTTGGGCAGGTAAGAGCCGTAAACCATAATAGCCCCCATACCCAGACTCAGGGTAAAAAAGGCATGCCCCATGGCACTGAGGACACCTTTAGTGGATATTTTACTGAAGTCAGGCATAAACAGATAACTTAAACCCTGCTTGAAATAACCAGTTTCCATGGAATAAAGCAGCAGTATAATTAACAGAACAAAGAGCAGCGGCATTAAATAAGTCACCGCTTTTTCCAGACCGCCCCGTACACCCCGGGCCACCACGGCCATAGTCATAATCATAAAAATGGTATGCCAGGCCAGCAGACTTTCTGCATTACTCACCAGACCGCCAAAAATAGCATCCACATTTTCGGCATCCAGACCGTTAAACACCCCAGCAGCCATTCTAGGTACATAGGATAAAGCCCAGCCGGCAATAACGCTGTAATAGGAAAGGATCAGAAAACCGGCAATAACGCCCATCCAGCCTAACAGTCCCCAGGAACGGGAATGGCCGGATTCCCGGGCCAGGTGCTTCATGGTTGTCACTGGATCCTGCTGACCGCGACGGCCGAGCATAATTTCCGCCATCATAATAGGAATACCAATAGCCGCAATACACAGCAGGTAAATCAGTACAAAAGCACCCCCGCCATTTTCACCGGTAATATAGGGAAATTTCCAGATATTACCCAGACCAACTGCAGAGGCGGTTGCAGCCAGGATAAACACCAGTCGTGAAGACCACTGCTCTCTAGGCTGTTCTGCTGAGTTTACCTGTGAAGCCCCTTCAGACGGCTGAGTCGATGTCGTTTTTTCAGACATAAGAACCAATCCCTTTAAATCTGTAATAAGTGTCTATCTTTGTTTTTATTTGCGCTATTGTAACCTTTATCGTCTTTTTTTTGTATAATTAGCGCCATGGGAAAAAAGAAAAAGAAACCGTCCGGTAATACTATTGCTCAAAACCGCAGAGCGCGTCATGACTATATTCTGGAAACAGAGTACGAAGCCGGACTGGTGCTCGAAGGCTGGGAGGTCAAAAGTCTACGAGCCGGCAAAGCACAACTCAATGAGAGTTATGTTCAGCTGATTAATGGCGAAGCTTTTCTCTATGGTGTGGTCATTTCACCCCTGATATCAGCCTCCACCCATATCCATCCTGATCAGCAACGCAGCCGTAAGTTATTATTGCATGACTATGAACTGGCGCGACTGGTCGGTGCAGTTGAGCGTAAGGGTTATACTATTGTACCACTGGCGCTGTACTGGAAAGGCAGCCGGGTTAAATGCAAAATCGCCCTGGCCAAGGGTAAACACCTGCACGATAAACGTGCTACAGAAAAAGAACGTGACTGGAACCGGGATAAAGCCCGTATTGCCCGAATGAAATAAACCATTAAACTAACTGATTTTATGACACCCCGGTCCACTGATTACACTCTTGCCACCAGATAAAGGGGTAACCTGGATCTGGGTGCTAATGCGCTCTTTCAGGGCAGAGACATGGGAAATAATGCCGATAAGTTTGCCGTCCTGATGCAGGCCGGATAATGCCTCAAGAGCATTTTCAAGTGCTTCTTCATCCAGGCTGCCAAAACCTTCATCCAGGAACAGGGAATCCACTCTCACTTTACGGCTAGCCATTTTAGACAGGCCAAGAGCCAGGCTCAGGCTAACTATAAAACTCTCACCGCCAGAGAGATTTCGGACTGAGCGTATTTCTCCAGCCTGATAATTATCGATAACATTAAGTTCAAGCGGCTGGTTTTTATCCCGTACTAATAGATACCGATCACTCATTTTCTTTAATTGCAAATTCGCATGGCTAACCATTAGCTCAAAGGTCAGCCCCTGGGCAAAATTACGGTATTTTTTTCCATCCGATGAACCAATCAGGGTATGTAATTTTTCCCAGCGTTGATATTCTTTTTGCTGTTTATCAATAGCCGCCTGTTTCTGCCTAATTTTTTCCTGATCCCACTGATCCTGTTCCAGTTGATGTTTTAAAGCAGCCAATTCATTTCGCAGTTCTGAAATCTGCTGTTCCAGTTTTTGCTGTTCAGGTAGAAGAATGTCCAGGGACTGTTGTGTTATTTTTTTATTCTGTTCAGTTTGCAGCTTCTGTTTGTAGTCAGTCATGCGGGTATTAATACTGATTTTCCGGTTATCCAACTCCTGAGCTGTTTTAGTTAATTCTTCCCTTTGCTCTACAGTTAAACTAGCCTGGACAAATTCAGTTTCACTGGCAAAACCCTGTGCCGGTAATTGCTGCTGAAATTGATTTTCCCGGGTATTTAAGTCCCCGGCGGTTCGCTTTATGCTTAATTCTAATGACTGAATACGTGTCTGCAGGCTATTCAAATCCTGCTCAATCCGAGTCTGTTGCTCCCGCGCCGCTTTTTCTGCCTGCTCTGCCTCTGCCACTGATTTTCTAAGCTGATTTTCTTCAGCATCCACATCCTTATCAGCAAAAAGTTCCTTTCTTTCAGTCTTTAACTGTTCCAGCCTGACAGTTTCATCATTTAATGTCTGCTTAACAGCCAGAGCCGTTTTATTCAGGATCGTTATAACACTCTCATGAGATTTAATACTGGTAGAAAATCCGGCCAGTTTCTGGTCAAACTCATTAAGGCTTTGCTGTTGCTGCTGCCAGGTTTCCAGACGATTCTGCAGCTGATTTATTAAGGCCTTAAAATCAACAATATCCGCTTCAGCAATACCAAGAGGCTGGAGTTGCTGCAACAATTCGGTTTTTAAATGCTTAAATTCATCTTCCTGCTGCTGCCGGCTTTGTTCCAGTTTTTGCAGGTTATCCTTACTGGCAGACAATTTATGTTCGGCCTCTAGCATCTGCTTTTCTGCTTTTGATAATTTCTGCTGTGCGGTTTTTTCTTCCTGTGCAAGCTCATTTAACGTCTGTTCAAGCTGTTCCGCACGGGCAATAATATCATCCAGCACGACCAGCTGTTTCTGAGTCTCATCCATTGCGGGAACATTACCCATGGCATAGGGATGTTCCAGTGAGCCGCATAATGGACATGGCTTATTATCTTCCAGTTTTTTCCGTTCTGCCTTCAGGCTGGCAATGGTTTTTAGCAGGCTTAATTCTTTTAGCAGGGCTTCTTTTTCTGCCCGGTATTCCCTAAGAAGCCGATCCTGCAAAACGGTATTTAACTGCTGCTGTTTTTGTTCTGTTTGTTCCTGTATAACTTTTAATGCCTGTGTATAAACATCCGTTGCCGTTTGTCTTTCCTGAAGCCCCTGCTGATACTTTAGCTGAGCTTTTTGTTCTGCTTTAATCTGCAGACTGAGATTAAGCTGTTCGTTTTCTAAAGTAGCAAGACTGCCCAGTTGGGCTTTAATACCGGCCAGGCCGCTGATCAACCACTGATCTCCGGCATGATCATTTAAATAGGTTTCACATTGCCGGCGCTGCTGTACTGAAGTTTCAGATTCTTTTTCCAGGGACTGTATGGCTGCCTGCTCTGTTTCAATATGCTGCTGATACTGTCGGTATTCACTGTTCAGTTTTTTGACAGAGTACTGTTTTTCTACAATAAACTGATCCAGAGAACGGACTTTTTTAAATATTTCAGCCGCCGACAGTAATTGTGTTCTGACATCAGACAGAATCTGCTCTGATTTTTGTGAGCTTTTTTTAGAGTCATGCAGATTCTGCTCCAGTTCAGGAAGTTTTTTCTGCTCATTTGTTAATTGCTGTTGATCATCCTGCTGCTGCTTTCGCAAAGCGGTTATTGTGGCATAAAGACCGTCCAGATGGCTGGCCCGAACAGCCAGTTGCAGTTTCTGGCGTTGCGGGATAAATGCCTCACGTTCTGTCTGTAATTGCCAGCCTCTTTTTCCAGCTCTCTGAGTTCCCTGCTGATGGACTCAAGCAACTGCAGCCAGACAATGGCTTTTTGGGTCTGAGTCAATTGGCCGGACAGCGTATTTTGCTGCTGTAGTTGTGTAGTTAAGGTCTGTTCAATGGCCTGTTTCTGCTCTTCGCTTAACAGCGCTATACCTGCAATTTCTGCTCTGAGGATATTAAGTTGTTCACGCCCCTCTTTCATGCGCTCATGAGTCTTTATAGAAATTCTGCTATAAATTTCAGTGCCGGTGATCTGTTCCAGTATGCGGGATTTCTGTTCAATATCGGCTTTAAGAAAGGTATCAAAGCCGCCCTGTGCCAGCAGCATGGAACGGGTAAAACGTTCAAAATCCATTCCTGTTTTTTCTTCAATAACCGCGGCAACCCGCCTGATCTGGTTTTCAATAATACTGCCGTCCTGGTCAGCTTCTGCAATCTCGTGTTTAGCAACCTGCAATACACCTTCAGGCTGTTTTTTTGCTCTGTGCTGACTCCACTGGCAAATAAAACGTCCTTCAGAGGATTCAAAACAGACCTCGGCAAAACATTCCCCGGTTTGCCGAGACATAATATCATTATTATTTTTGATAATTTTACCCAGTCTCGGGGTCGCTCCGTACAGGGCCAGGCAGATAGCATCCAGTACCGTGGACTTACCCGCTCCAGTAGGCCCGGTCAGGGCAAAAATACCATTAGCAAGGTAATTGGGATCGGTAAAATCAATCTGCCATTCACCCTGCAGTGAGTTAAGATTTTTAAAGCGCAGCTGCAGGATTTTCATAAGGCGTTGGGATCTTCTTCGTGTAGAGAGTGAATGATTTCTTTATAGGACTGCATCAGATCATCCCTGCTTTCTTCGGGAATATCATGGGCCTGCAGACAGGATTTAAAAACATCATATTCATCCATATCGTCCAGGGTTTCACCCTCACCATCAGTAACCACAATTCCCTTATACGCAGCCTCATTTTTTATTCGCAATACTTCCAGCTTACTGTCTGCTAGCATTTCTTCAACCTGTGACCATAAATCAGGTACCACATCCCTGCCTGTATAGATAATTTCCAGCCAGACGGATTCAGCCTGTTGTTTTAATGCTTCTATTTCAGACTGTATCTCATCCAGATTGCCGCTCAACTGTTTTAACTGCTGAAAACGGGGAATAGTTATTTCCCTAATATCGACTGAACCTTTTTCAAAATCAGCAATAATAACCTGTTTGGCCTGTCCGGCTTCCCCAAAGGACATAGGCAGAGGCGAACCACTGTAGCGAAAGTGATGATTATCACCCACACATTGAGGAATATGCAGATGCCCCAGAGCCAGATAGTCAATACTTTCCGGAAACATTTCCTGACCAATATAAGCCAGAGAACCAACATAAAGTTCTCTTACACCATCCTCATGCAGGGTTTCCCCCCAGCGGCAAACAGATGGCCCATGGCAATAACAGGTAACGGCTCAGCAACCTGGCTGTACAGTTCCTGTTGCTGCTGTTGAGCATAATCACAGACCTGGGCATAATGTTCTTTAAGCCCTGCAACCAGCTTGATACCCTTTTCTTCCACACTTTCACCGCTTTCTACGCTGCGGATATCCTTTTCTCTTAAATAAGGCACGGCACAGACAATCGCCAGCGGCTGATCAGCCTTGTCCCTGAGCACAATAACTTCATCCCGGTGATCTTCCATTGCTGAACCCACTACATAGACATTCAAAACTCGCAACAAAGCTGCCGGGGCAGATAAAAAGGATGGGGAGTCATGATTACCGGCAATAATAACCACATGCTGACAATGGGTAGCGGAAACCTTATGCAGAAAATGATAATACAGTTCCTGAGCATAATTGGGTGGAATACTGGTATCAAAAATATCACCGGCCACCAGCAGAATATCCACCTGCTCCTGTTCAATGGTATCAATCAGCCAGTCCAGAAAATGCCTGAACTCCTCATAACGCTTGCGGCCATACAGGGAGCGCCCCAGATGCCAGTCTGATGTATGTAAAATTTTCATGGTGTCAGTTTATTATGGTAAAGGGTCATAAATTGACGTAATAATTTAATTTTATATGTCTGGTTTTACCATTAGCCTGGTGGTTAACAATAATATCAGGCATTAGAGTTCTTTCAACAGTTCTGAACAGAATAGATGTGATCGAAATATGAATAAAGTTTAATGTTCAGGTAAGTCCGGCGTAATGTTATGTGATTTATACTTTTCATCAAGTTAGCCATTAATGTAAATGACTAACATTCTTAAAATTAAAGTATATGGAGTTTACAATGAAAAAACTGACAACTATCGCAAGCGTATTATTACTGGCTTCTACCACCTTTGTTTATGCAGGCAATGACCACAATCATTCCGCTATGG
>JBHNNM010000042.1:0-1616 GCA_048563625.1 Gammaproteobacteria bacterium
AATACCCAGATTCATAAATACCGTAGGCAGAGAATCAATCAACCAGGCAAAGATTGCAAATAAAATACACCCGAGCAGGTTAATCCATCTCAATTTTAGTATTGATGTCATTGTCAGGGATATCAGAACCACCAGGGATGCCAGATAGCCGAACCATTCCACCCAGTTAAAGCTCATAAAATACCCTGTCTGAATAACACATTAATAAAACTATCGGTTAACAAACCTTACCATTAAAAAATATACTTAACGGTATAGATGGCACCGGCTTCATAGCCGTGATAGCCCAGTTTATTATTGGAATACCGGTACTGAATTCCGGTTGTTATTTTTTTATTAATATGCTACCACAGAGCAAGAGCACCGTTAGTGCCCGTACTTGCGCCATCACCGATCCGGGTTCCGTCAGCCAACTTGTAATGCTCCCGGTCACGGTCAAATTCATATTCATGCCATTGCGACAGCGCCATATCCAGTCCCTGAAAGGTAAAGTCATAATTAAATACCCAGCCGGTCATATAACCGTTCCAGCCGGTATAATAGGTACTGTTCTGATAATGTCCGCCTAAAAAAGGCTGAAACCATAAACCACTGTCATTGGTGTAGTTATAAGCAATACCGGGAATAAAATTATTAACATAAAAATCTTTTTCTTTCAGATAATAATCCTGCACATGAAACGGCCAGTTAGATTCACCAAGTTTAATATTCAGCTTGGGCTTAATCACAAATCGCCGGTTATCAGATGGATTACCGCTCCAGCTTTTACCCGGATTTTCTATATCGGAAAAGAAATAAAAATCGCCCCAGTCCCAACCGGCCCCGCCTTCTACTTCCAGGTAGGGAAAGTCTTTTTTATAGGGATCCCGATCGGTTGTACCGCTGGTCCAGTCCAGATAATTGATACTGACATTGGCAAAGGAATAGCTGGAATTTAAAAAGTTCCGGCTTTCTTTTTTGGCATGAACAATATCATCAAGCTCTTCAGCACTAACTGCACTAAAACTTAGAGTACCGGCTAATACACAGGACAAACCAAAACGCATAATAAACAGGGAGTTTAAATTTTGAATTTTCATAAATCTGAAACCTTAAAAAATTAACCTGCCGGAAACAGCTACCGACTTAACTGACCACAGAATCCAGGGCAATAACAATCATATCGTTAAAACTGTTCTGGTGTTCTTCTGAAGAGGCTTTCTCACCGGTTCCTATTTGATCAGATACAGTCAGGATACACAGAGCGTTAGCACCATATTCGGCGGCCACACCGTATAAACCTGCAGCTTTCATTTCAATGCCCAGAATATTGTATTTTTCATACAGATCAAAGGCATCCTTTTCCGGCGTATAAAACAGATCAGCAGAGAAAATATTCCCGACTCTGGCTTCCACAGCATGCGCTCGCTTTGGTCGATTCAACGGCTTTATGCAGCAGCTCATAACTGGCAATTGCAGCAAAATCATGGTTATTAAAGCGGATCCGGTTGACCTTGGAGTCTGTACAGGCACCCATACCAATAACCACATCCAGCAGTTTAATGTCTTTGTTAACCGAACCGCAGGTACCCACACGGATAAGGTTTTTAACATGATATTCGGTGATCAGTTCAGTG
>JBHNNM010000042.1:1716-12464 GCA_048563625.1 Gammaproteobacteria bacterium
GGAGTCTGTACAGGCACCCATACCAATAACCACATCCAGCAGTTTAATGTCTTTGTTAACCGAACCGCAGGTACCCACACGGATAAGGTTTTTAACATGATATTCGGTGATCAGTTCAGTGTCACTCTGTAGTAAACCCAGAATTTCCGCTAGACGCTGATCAAAATATTCCAGCGCAGCGGCATAACCAGATACATTGCGCCGATGCCCGTAATCGGCATCAAAGTTAACAAAATTGGTAAAAATAATGGTCTGTTCGCCCGCCTGCTTCAGTTCTGCCTGGGTCGCGTCAAATAATGCTTCCAGGCCGTTAGCCCGGGTCGAGCGGGTCACCCCGCGGGTGGCAAAAATATCAGAGATTTTACCCACGCCCACCACTTCACCACCGGCATCCTTCATATGATCCAGTAATGTGGGAGCAGGCGGTGCAATGGAGTAGTCATGGCGATTACCAGTACGTGTATGCTGCTATCCGTGCCAGTAAAGGGGCGTGCAATTACCCTGGCAATATGATATTCATCCACCAGTTCCCGTGCTATTTCACACAGCCGGTACAGCCGCTCCAGACCAAAGCTTTCTTCATGGCAGGCAATTTGAAAAACACTATCAGCCGAGGTGTAAAAAATGGGCTTACCCGTACGCACATGCTCATTACCCAGTTCGGCAATAATGGCAGTACCGGAAGCATGACAGTTGCCCAGATAACCGGGCAGATCCGCTCTTTTTACCAGTTCATCCAGTAATTCCTGAGGAAAACTGTTCTGTTTGTTTTTAAAATAACCCCATTCAAACAGCACCGGCACACCGCTGATTTCCCAGTGACCACTGGAGGTATCCTTACCGGTAGATAATTCCCTAGCATAACCCCAGGCTGCTTCAGGTTCCATATTTTCATCCAGTCCTGGCGGGAACAGGCCGGAACTTTCAGCACAGGCGCGGGCAATACCCAGACGAGTCATATTGGGTATATTAAGTTTTCCACTGCGCCCCTCATTGGCTTTATTGTCTGCACAATACTGTGCAATATGCCCCAGAGTATTAGAGCCTGCATCATTAAACTCGGTACCATCAGCCAGGGAACCGATAAACTTGTCAGCATCTTCCGCACCGCCAACACCAAAAGAATCCAGCAGTAATATAATTGTACGTTTCACCTAATAGTCTCCTGTATCCCGTGCAGACATTCCAGACTCTGTTTTACCCTTTGCAGCTAACAGGCTGTCCAGTAAACTGGAAGCACCCAGACGAAAATGTTGTGCATTTATCCAGTGATTTCCCATAATTTTTTCGGCCAGAGCCATATATTGCAAAGCCGTATGTGCATCTTTAATACCGCCGGCCATCTTTAGTCCTTCATCCTGCTGGGAGCTTTTAATAACGTCCAGCATAATCTCTGCGGCTTCCAAAGTTGCATTGACCGCAACCTTGCCGGTAGAAGTTTTAATAAACTCCGCGCCTTCTTCTATGGCAATTTCGCTGGCTCTTCTGATCAGCTTCGGCTTATGCAGTTCTCCTGATTCAATAATAACTTTCAGCTTAACATCCGGGCGACAGATTTCACGGCATTGTTTTATCATCTCTACACCGGCCGCTTCTCTGCCGGCCATAAGTTCCCGCCAGGGGAAAACCACATCCACCTCATAAACTCCGGCCTCTACTGCAGCACGGGTTTCCTCTGAGGCAGCTTCAATATCAGGATTACCATGAGGAAAATTGGTCACAGTAGCCACTTTAATATCAGGGGTATTCTGTTCTTTAAGCGTCTGCTTTGCCGCGGCAATAAAGCGCGGATATATGTAGACTGCTGCCGTATTACCCAGTGGTGTATGAGCATTTTGACACAGTTGAATGACTGTCTGCTCTGTATCGTCGTCATTTAAACGGGTCAGATCCATTAGACCGATGGCCTGCCGACACTTTTGTTGAAACTCAGTCATAAAGCAGTTCCTTTAATTTCTGTACAAGACAGGTATTAGAGATGTGCCAGCCCGAAGAAAACGCCTGCCAGAGAAGCGCTCATAAAATTAGACAGAGTACCGGCCAGAATGGCTTTGAGACCTAAACGGGCAATATCCGGTCTGCGTGATGGAGCCATCACTCCCAGACCACCCAGCAATATGGCCATAGAGGACAAATTGGCAAATCCGCACAGTGTGACGGTAATAATCACCTGACTTTGGACACTCAGACTTTCTTTAATTGCCGAAAATCAATATAAGCAACAAATTCATTGATCACCAGTTTCTGCCCCAGCAAACTGCCAGCCTGGACGGCTTCAGACTAGGGCATGCCCAGTACAAAAGCAACCGGGGCAAACAGATAGCCGAGGATCTGCTGCAGGGTAATAGACTCATAACCAAAAATACCGCCTACTGCGCCAAAGATGGTATTAAGCAAGGCAATCAGTGCAATAAAAGCAATTAACATACCTCCGACATTGGCTGCCAGTTTTAACCCGGCAGCAGCTCCATCGGCAGCGGCATCAATAACATTTACCGGCTTGTCTTCCTCGGCTTCTTCTATTTTTACATCATTATTCGGTTTTTCTGTTTCCGGCTCCAGCAGTTTGGCCATCAACAGCCCGCCGGGGGCTGCCATAAAAGAAGCGGCAATAAGATAATTCAGATTAATGCCCAGTGAGGCATAGCCTGCCAGTACGGCACCGGCAACTGATGCCAGTCCGCCCGACATAACAGCAAACAGTTCAGAGCGGGTCATGGTATTGATATAGGGTTTAACCACCAGAGGTGCTTCTGTCTGGCCGACAAAGACATTGGCCGCTGCGGACATAGATTCGGTTTTACTGGTTCCCAGCATTTTTTGTAGGGCCCCACCAAATACCTTAATGACGACCTGCATAATCCCCATGTAATAAAGTGTCGCCATCAGAGAAGCAAAAAAGATGATAATCGGCAGTACCTTAAACGCAAAAACAAAGCCTTCACCGCCAAACAGCTCAAACATCTTGTCACCGGACAGACCGCCGAACACAAAACTGATCCCCACATTGGCACTGTCAATGACGACCTGCACTGCAGCTGAGATATTTTTTAAAACAGTGGCACCCGACTGGGTAAAGATCACAAAGGCTGGTATGGCAGCCTGCAATAAAAATGCCCCGCCTACGGTGCGCAGGTTAATCGCCTTGCGATTACTGGAAAATATGACCGCAACCAGAATTAAGGATACGACCCCGACAAGCCCCATAAGCGACTGCATATATTTTCTCCGTCAGTAATAAATAATTCTGCCTGTTGCGTATTACCCTGTTAAGCCTGAATTAATTCAGATTAAACGGAGCAATATACTTATAAAGTTAGCATTAAATCACAAAAAAAATATAGAAATACAACAAAATTAACTGCAAAATCCAGTTACATGATATGCAAATGGATCAGTGATACAAATTGACGAGCCCCGAAAGCACCATTGGTTATTAACGACTTTCGGGTTTTAAATAGAGATTAAAGCGGATTATCTGACTGATGGCGGACAGAGCCGCTTCAGGTCAGGGAATATTTTTTCAGGCGGTATAAAAGGGTATCCCGGGTCAGTCCCAGTAAACGTGCTGCGCGGGTACGGTTGCCTGAAGTTTTTTCCAGTGCCTGCTGAATCAGTTCAATTTCCAGTTTTTCCAGAGACAGACCATTTTCCGGTAAAGAAACCAGAGTGTTTTTACCACCCTGTCTGGCTGTTTTAATTTCAACCGGAAGGTTATCCACATCAACAGTCTGACCGGCCAGTAGTATGGTCATACGCTCACACAGATTACGCAGTTCCCGGACATTACCCGGCCAGTGGTATTCTTTCAGTGCTTTTATAGCCCCTTTACTGTAGTTAGGGGCAGCAACCTGATATTGCTGTGCCAGAGTATGAGTAAAGTGTTCCAGCAAGGCTTTTAAATCACTGATACGTTCACGCAGGGGCGGAATTTCCAGTGGTACAACATGCAGACGATAGAAAAGGTCCTCACGGAAATTGCCTTTTTTAATTTCTGCACGCAAATCGCGGTTGGTGGCCGCAATCACCCGGACATCCACTTTTTCCGTGACCGTAGAACCGACCTTTTCGCATTCTGAGGATTCCAGGAAACGCAATAACTTGGCCTGAACCGGCAGAGACAGTTCAGCCACCTCATCCAGAAACAGGGTGCCTTTGTCCGCAGACTGAACATAGCCCTGCTGATCGGCTATGGCACTGGTAAAAGAACCTTTAAGATGTCCGAACAACATGGATTCAGCCAGGTTTTCCGGGATGGCGGCACAGTTAACGGTCACCATGGGCTGTTCTTTTCTCTGACTGTCGTTATGAATAGCACGGGCAAACAACTCCTTACCACTGCCGCTTTCACCCTGAATTAACACCGTAACATCAGAGGCAGCAGTAATTCTGGATGCCCACACTACACGAGTCAATTCAGGAGAATCACCTATTAACTGCGACGGGTGCTCATTATAGGGCTGCTTAGAATCTATCATATCTGTTTCCGTATTCATTTAGGACAAGTACATTTAAAGTATTACACTAGGAGCAATGCACCGAGTTTACAAAATTTTCAGTGCTGACATAATAGCAGAATACTATAATAAGTTAAAATGATTCAGATCAAGACAGCAAAATCGATCAGACTATTAAAAACATGAATTCCTCATTACATCAACAGTTTATGACGGCTGCCATTGAACTGGCCCAGACCTCCATTAAACATTGCGGCGGCCCATTTGGTGCGGTTATTGTAAAAGACGGGCAGATCATTGGCCGGGGCAGCAACCAGGTAACCAAGCATAATGATCCAACGGCTCATGCTGAGATAGAAGCCATTCGTAATGCCTACCAGAATATCAACCGCTATGCCCTTAGCGGCTGCACCCTGTACGCCAGCAGCCAGCCCTGTCCGATGTGTCTGTCAGGCATTTACTCGGCCCGTATTGATAAAGTTTATTATGCCAACACCTATGAGGACGCCAGCAAAATCGGCTTTGATGATGCCTTTATTTTCAGGGAACTGCGGCTGCCTGATGAGCAGAAAAGCATCACCCTGGCCCGTATCAAAGATCCGGATGTACAGGAAAAAGCCCTGAAAGTTTTTCAGAGCTGGGAACAGTCTGAATTTAAAAAACCTTATTAAGCTGAATAAATCACTCTATTCAACGGATTTATTTAGCTTTAAAATCCGTTCGACAGACTCTAACTATCAGTGCTAAAATGGTGGTTTTACATAGCTTAACACTCGTCATAATTATAAAACGAAATAACAAAAAATGGATAAACTGGAAGCATCCGGGCAAATACACTTAGAACAGCATTCTGATGCTAGCAATCAGGCGGACAAGATATTGCACAATTCAAGTAACGGGTCAGGCAACAGACCGCTCAGCTCCATTATTCGTGGAATACTTACAGGTAACATTTCAGCCCGCTTTCCAGTACGAATCAGTAGCACAGTTCCCTTCCTGACCCTGTCTATGTTAGTAGCCTCTCAAAATGTGCTGGCGGAAAATTACCAGGCCAATGGCTGGCAGTGTCAGACCATGGCTAATGGCCAGTGGGACTGTGCCGCTGCCGATGGTCAGCTGGCACCGCGTGTAAGCGGTGCGCATATACCTTTACCCGTACCCCAGGATGCTGAAGTGGTTCAGAAACCCAGGTTTCCGGAACCGGATTTTTCCGATCCTAATGTCGGCCCCACTGGCGGTATTGCAGTTGTTCAGCCGGTTTACAAACCACGGGCTCCAGGTGAAGTCGATACTTGGTCAAGCTGTGCCGTTCAGCCCATGGCTGAGATTGACCGCAAGGCCATGCAGGCTCAGGCCGATGAAAGTACCAATATTGAAGCCGATGAGGCTGTCTCACCGGATTCTAATCAGATTGATTTCAGCGGTAATGTCGTGATAACCAAAAATATTCAGAAATTAACCTCTGATCAGGCCAGTTATAATAAAACCACCCAGATCTTTGACGCCAAAGGCAATGTGGTTATCAGCGAGCCGGGGATTATTTTTAAAGGTGATACCGCCCGCTATCAGAGTGATGAACGCAAAGGCCGTCTGGACAATGCCAGCTATGAACTGCCGACCCGTCCTGCTCACGGGGTAGCGGACAATATCCGCTTTAAACCCGGCACCATTAACTTGGATAACCCGACCTATACCACCTGTCCAACCAGTGATCCTGACTGGGAATTAAGCGCCAGCAATCTGGAACTGCATACTGAGGAAGGATATGGTGAAGGCACTCATGCAGTTATGCGCTTTAAGGGTGTTCCGGTCGCTTATACGCCTTATATCCGCTTCCCACTCAATAATGAACGTCAGAGCGGTTTCCTGATGCCTACTATTGGCAATTCCGATCGTAACGGCTTTGAAATGGCCACACCCTATTATTTTAATATAGCCCCGGATCAGGATGCCACCTTAACCCCCCGGGTGTTATCGGATCGTGGTTTAATGCTTGGTGGTGAATACCGCTATTTAAGCGAAAATCATTCCGGTGAAGTGTATGCCGAGTGGTTAAATGACAGTTCTTATGATGACCGCAGAGATACCTCTGAAATTGCTCAGAGAGAAGGTGTTAATAATAACACTGTTATTAACGGCAAGCAGGAACCTAAGGATATTTCTAAAAACCGCGGAGCCTTCAGTTTACAGCAACAGGCCAACTGGGATAACGGCTGGTCCGGTAAGGTGGATTATAATTATGTCACCGACCGTTACTACCTGGAAGACTTTGGTAATAATCTAAGAGATAAAAGCACCACACACCTGTTACGTGAAGGTCTGGTTCGTTATAATGGTGATGTCTTTAATTTTATGGCCAAGGCGCAGGGTTATCAGGAATTACGTTCCACTACCCAGACTTATAGCCGTTTGCCTCAAATTACCTTATCCGCTGATGAAGACTATACGACTTATGGTGTTGATTTAAGAGCCGGATTTAATTCTGAGTTTGTCACCTTTGCTCCGAACTGGGACGATTACCTGGATGACAGAGTTGAAGGCAGTCGTTTTCATTTAAGTCCTAATATCAGCCTGCCATTTAGAAACTCCTATAGTTTTATTACACCAAAAGTCAGCCTGGATATGGTGACTTATAAACTGGATAATGAAGATAAAAAAGCAAATACCGGCAATGCCAATTTAGATAAGGTTTACAATGACCAGGCCAGCAACTGGAATGATGACAGCCCTTCCAGAGCAGCCCCAATATTCAGTCTGGACAGTGGCCTTTATTTTGACCGCGACTTAACCCTGTTTAATCTACCCATGCAGCAGACTCTGGAACCCCGCCTGTATTATTTATATGTACCAGAAAGGGATCAAAGTGATATTCCAGTTTTTGATACATCCCTTTCAACCTTCAGCTTTAACCAGTTATTCAGGGAAAACCGCTTTAACGGCTTTGACCGTTTAGGGGATGCCAATCAGCTTACCGCTGCTGTTACCAGTCGACTGATGGATAGTGATACCGGCACAGAACGTTTAACGGCATCTATTGGCCAGATTTATTATTTTGAAGATAGAAATGTCAGCCTCTATTATGATAAAAATGGTGATCCCAATCGTACGGACTATCCGGAAGACAAAGACACTAATTCCAGTTCAGCTATAGCTTCTGAAATAACCAGCCGTTTTGCCCGCAACTGGTATACCTCCTATTCACTCCTCTATGATCCTAATAATAGTGGCCGTACCGATGAAAGCCGTTATCGTCTGCAATACAAATCAGACCGCTACCATATTGCTAACCTGGATTATTCCTATCGTGCTGGAAGCTATGAACAGATTGAAGCCTCCGCCTACTGGAAAATAGTATCTCAATGGCGTGCCCTAGCTCACTGGTACTACTCTCTTTATGATGAACAGGCAAAATATGATTACGACCCATTCACAAAAACTTTAGTCAATACTGATAATGCACGTGACAGCTATACCCTGGATGCCAAAGTCGGGGTTGAATACGACAGCTGCTGTTATGCCCTGCGTCTGATTGTTGGGCAGGATCAGAGCAACTACTTTGCCGATTCCAATAACTACGTCATGATGCAGATTCAGTTTAAAGGACTGGGCAGCGTTGGCCAGTCTATTGGCGGCGGCGGCAATCTGGTTGATGATATTCCCGGCTTTGTTGACTGGAGCAATTAGTTGACTGGAATCAATTAGGATAAATAAATGTTATTTACAGCAAGACATTATATAAATACAACGAATAAAAAGACGCTTCTGCTTACTTTTCTCAGCCTGCTGTTATTCTGCCTCAGTATTGTCCCGGCTTTGGCTGAAGAAATTGTGCCGCTGGATAATATTGTTACGGTTGTTAATGATGATGTGATCACTCAGCTTGAACTGAAACATGAATTCCGTGATGTAGTCAGGAACCTGAAGAAAAAAGGTGCTAAACTGCCGCCCGCCAATGTGCTGGGAAAACAGGTACTGGAGCGCATGATCCTGGATCGTATTCAGCTTGATCTGGCACGTCGTACCGGCATTAAAGTGGATGACACCACCTTAAACCGTGCCATTACCCGTATTGCAGCGCAAAATAATATGTCCATCAGTGAATTCCGCGAACAGCTGGCCGCTCAGGGCATAGACTTCAGACGTTTTCATGATGAAATTAAAAAACAGATCATTTTAAAGCGCCTGCTGCAGCGCAATGTTATCAACAAGGTGAGCGTCAGTGATCAGGAAGTTAAAAACTTTCTGTTTAATATCGACAAGCAGGGCGGTCTGGAACAAGCCTATCACCTCAAACATATTCTGATTGCCACCCCGGAAGGCGCATCACCGGAAGTTATTCAGAAGGCTGAAAAGAAAGCCGAAAAAGTGGTTAAGGAACTGCGTGCAGGCAAAGACTTTTCTGAAATGGCCCTGTCCATATCCAATGGCCAGAATGCCCTGGACGGCGGAGATCTGGGCTGGCGTAAAGCCGGTGAACTGCCCTCTATTTTTACTGAAGTGGTCAGTAAAATGAAAAAAGGTGAAATATCCAATCCCATCCGTAGTCCCAGCGGCTTTCATATTATCCAGCTGGTGGATGCCAAAGGCGGCCGCTCCCATGTAATCACCCAGACTCATGCCCGGCATATACTGATTAAACCCAGTATTATCGATGATAATGAGCAGGTTATAGAACGTCTGAGACAGATCCGCAACCGTATTATTAATGGCGAAGACTTTGCCACTATGGCCAAGGCCTATTCTGAGGATACTTCATCTGCCTCCAAAGGCGGTGATCTGGGCTGGTTTAAGGAAGGCACTATGGTACCTGAATTTGAAGCCGCTCTGAATCAACTGGAACCCGGTGAAATCAGCGATGTTATCCGTACCAACTTCGGCTACCATATTATTGAGGTGCTGGGCCGGCGTACCCACGATGATGCCGACGAAATGCTCAAGGACAAAGCCCGTGAAATCCTCACCCAGCGTAAAATTGCCGAGCAGAAAGAAGCCTTTTATCGCCGTATCCGCGATGAGGCCTATGTTGAAATCCGCCTGGATAACGGCTGATGCCGCTGGCACGACTGGCCCTGACACCCGGTGAACCCGCCGGGATCGGTCCCGAACTCTGCATACAGTACGCTCAGCTACCCCATGATTTCCAGCTCATTGCCCTGGCCGATCCGGCGCTTTTAGAACAAAGAGCCCAACAGCTAAAACTACCTGTTAAACTCATTGAATATCAGAACCAGAGCGAGCCTTCCGGCTCCGGGCGACTCTATTACCAGACCACCGAACTCGTTAAACCTTCTGAATGCGGTATACTCAACCCAGATAATGCCGCCTATGTACTTAAAACACTGGACGAAGCCGTTACCGGCTGTCTCAACGGCCATTTTGATGCCTTGGTCACCGGACCTGTCCATAAAGGTATTATCAATGAAGCCGGTATTCCCTTTACCGGGCATACCGAATACCTGGCAGATAAAACCGGCACTGAAAAAGTGGTCATGATGCTGGCCACTGAAGAAATGCGGGTAGCCCTAGCCACCACCCATCTGCCATTAAAAGAAGTCGCTCAGGCCATTACCCGGGACAGTCTGACCCAGGTATTAAACATTTTAAACCATGACATGCAAACAAAATTCGGGATCAGCCAACCCCATATTCTGGTCTGCGGCCTTAACCCCCATGCCGGGGAAGATGGTCACCTGGGCACCGAGGAGCTGGACACCATTATTCCAGTCCTGAAACAGCTTAATGACCAGGGCATGAACCTGACCGGCCCATTACCCGCCGATACTCTGTTTGCCAGAAAGAATTTAGAACAGGCCGATGCGGAACTGGCCATGTACCACGATCAGGGCCTGCCGGTACTCAAATACCAGGGCTTTGGCCGTGCCGTCAATATCACCCTGGGACTGCCCATTATCCGTACCTCCGTCGATCACGGCACCGCTCTGGAACTGGCCGGCACCGGCCAGGCCGATACCGGCAGCCTGCATTATGCCATCCAGGTTGCCCTGCAAATGGTAAATTCTGATAAAACTTTAAAACATAAATAATTCATCGTACTGGAATATCCCAGACTATTACCATTTAAATCCATAATCAGATAGGGAAAAACTATAATAATTAAGTACTATCCCTTTACAATTTCATATTATATACAATAGTATTAAACGAAGTATCCTAGGGGCTGTTGATCTTTTGTGGTTAAAAAATAGGCAGCATGGTATTTGTTAAACAAGTATAATGGTTTTGTGAAAAATCAACATACAAGAACACTTACCATGCCAAGAACTATCTTAA
>JBHNNM010000043.1:0-12444 GCA_048563625.1 Gammaproteobacteria bacterium
TGGCTTGAGGTCAGGCTTAAAACAGTATTATTCAGGTTGAACTAATATAATGGGTTGCTAATCTTTCCGGATCGATCTATACTGACCTCACTTTATAAAAAGATTGAAAAAACATTATTAATAATTATAGAGCAGTTCGTAATATTAGAATCGTTAATATAAATAGCAGTAAGGAAGATGTTTTTATCAATCCATTTTCAGCCCTGTATTGGGTAGTCCTTTTTTTGGGCTAAAAATTGTTGTATTTTTTATGACAAATTTAACACATTCATTATTTAAACTTCGGAGAGTATAAAATGAAAAAATTATTAATTGCTGCAGCAATTGCTGCTACAACTGTATCTATGTCTGTTTCTGCTGATTCCTGGGGCCCATGGGGTGACGGCGACAGCAATACTAACTGGAATGGTTACGGCGCTAACAACTGGAATAACAATGCCTATGGTAATGGTTATGGTAATGGTTGGGGCGACGGTTCTGGTGATGCCGACATGGACGGTGATATCGAAATCACTATTAAAGGCCGTGGTCGTGGTCGTGGTAAAGGTAACACTCGTGGTTCCGCTTATGGTAATGGCTACAGCAACTACAATGGTTACAACAACATGAACAGCCGTTTTGACGGTCGTAACACTTATGCAAACACTCCTTATGGCTATGGTCCATATGGTCGTCCAGCACCAATGGCTGCTCCTGTAGCTCCTGCTCCTCAAGCTGTAGCACCTGCCGGTCCTACTCCTCAGCAAAAAGCTCAGATGGAAGCTCACAAGAAGCGTATGCAGGAAATGCAAAAGCAACAGCAAGCCAAAATGGAAGCTGCTCGTAAAGCATACGAAGAAAGAATGAAGCAATGGGCTGCCCAGGCACCTGCTGCTCCAGCCGCACCTGAAGCTAAACCTGCTGCTAAGTAATACCAGGCACAGCTAAGCAAAAAGCCTGCCCCGGTAACCCGGAGCAGGCTTTTTTATGCCTGAAAAATTTGAAACATTCTCCCCAGCATTATAAGCTCTTCCTTAACACTTAACACTTAACACTTAACACTTAACACTTAACACTTAACACTAAAATCTTTATGCTCTTTCTGAACGCTGCTCTTAAGAAAACAACCTCCGAACCAACCACCCCTTATCCGTATTTAAAATACAGTCCAGAATTTTAAATTTAGAAACTGGCTTTTTCTCCTGATCTCTTAAAATAATAATTTTGGGCAGCAGCCGTTATTGTTCATTTTGTTCAACAATAACGGCTACTTCCCTGGAGTTGAGTTCAATCAGGGAACCTGCCGGGTAAATACCAATGGATTGAATAAATTCTTCAATCAGTTCGCCCTGAAACTTGCTGTCTCTTAATTTATACAGGTGTTCCATGGCTCGGGTGGCATCCAGTGATTTTTCAGGATCTCTATGATTAGTTATCTTTTCATAATAGCTTACGATACCGGCAATCTGGGCGGGAAAAAATATCTGTCTACCCTGTAATTTCCTTGGGTAGCCGCTGCCGTCAAAGCGCTCACAATAAGAAGCGACAATATTTATCACCGTGGATGAAAAAGCCCCTATTTGCCTGAGCAATTTAACGGAGTAGTTAATGTGCTTCTGGTATATAAAGCGTTCTGCCCCGGTCAGATCATCGGATTTTTCCAGCAGTTCTCTGGGCAGTTTTGCTTTACCAATACCGGACATTAGCAGAGCAATGGATAAATCATCGAGATCCTGTTTTGATAAGGACATGTAGCGTCCAAAGGCAATCCCCCAGATGGTGGCCCGAATGGCACGGTTATGTGTATGAGTATCCTTGGCTTTTAAACGGGACAGCCATAAAAAGGCATCGGGGTTACGAATAATGCTGTCAACCATTCTGCTGGCAGTCTGGTTGACTTTTTCAACATTAACAGATTTGCCTGAGCTGACTTCTTGCAGAACTTCTTCTGCCGTATGGGACAGTGTTTCGTACAGTTTATTGGCTGTTTTAAATTCTTTTTCAAAAGGCACCCGCTCGATATAAAGCGGTTTTAAGGGGCGCCGAATGGTTGATTTGCTTGGTCTGCCTGACGGTGAAGGCTGCCTGGATACTTTTTCCCTGATGTCTTCAATGGTAAATTTGGGGCTGTGTTCTGCGTCTATAGCAAGATGCGAAGGATCCAGTTTTAAACGGCTTAAATCAACATCAATGTAGACATATTTGCATAAGGAGCTGAGTTTGCGGATGTCTTCGTCATTCTGAATATAAAAGCCTTCAATGGGATAGGAGGTTTCTATCCAGGGACGATCCAGCCTGGAAATATACATGCCTTTGACAAGATCAGTGATTTTTACTTTTTTACTTTTTTACTTTTTTACTTTTGACAGCCATTGATTCAGTTTCAGTTAAAAATTACAGAAAAAACAGATGATCCTTATCTGGAGCCCGGTATTGTAAAGTAAATGACTGGAATATTCTTTGTTGTTGTTGCTTTATTCTAGGACAGTATTGGCAATTTTTCTGTGTAACAGATAAAAAACTGAAATTTTAGGATGTTTTAGAGTATTGGTTCTCATTTTGGTAAATTATTTGAATTTACAGGATTAATTGTATATATTTTTAACTATCAGTCTCTGATCTAGTCGGTGGTGGTAATGGATAATACATGACGAGGGGGGTAGTAGAGAATACTATAATAAATAGTCTTTTACAGGATGATTTGTATTGAATTCAATACTGTATCAGGCAACTTAATGCACATGGATGGCAATAAACCGGCTAAGTAAACACATGAGATTTCATGGATAATAAAAGAATAAATGCCATATTGTTGACAGATTCATCCACGGTTGACGGATTGATCAGTTCATTACTGGATTCCCAGCACTATCGGCTTAAGGTTATCCATTCGGATGAAGCCGGTTTTTTTCAGCAGATCCTGCAATTTAAACCTGACCTCATATTTATTCGAGCCATGCTCTCTAAAATAGATGGCTTATCGGTCTCTGATAAAATTCGTTCCCATCCTCAACTAAAAAAAACCCGCCTGGTGTTTATTTCATCTAATACCATGAACCGCGAACAGGCTATTGATCACCGGGCCAATAAATTCCTTGAGGTACACTTTACCAGACAGGAACTGGAGCAGGTGTTAAGTCCCCTGTTTGAAGAAAATCCGCGCTTATTGCTGGTTGATGACAGCAAGACCTCCCGTAAACTGGTCAGGCCTGCCCTGGAACAGGAAGGTTATACGGTACTTGAAGCCGATAATGGTGAAGTGGCCTTAAAAATTATCCGTCAGCAGAAAATTGATCTAATTATCAGTGATGTGGAAATGGCGGTGATTGACGGTATTACCTTATGCCGCATTATCCGTCAGCAGGAAAAACTGACCATTCCGGTTCTGCTGCTGTCTTCACAGCAAACAGACCAGGCTATTATCAGCGGTTTTAATGCCGGTGCCGATGACTATATTATTAAGTCTGATCACTCGACTACACGTAATGTTGTGTTGCCGGAACTTTTGTCACGGATCGAACGCCTGATGCATGCCAGTTCATCACTGGGGCGTCCTGAACGAATTCTGGTGGTGGAAGATTCAGCCACCATGCTGCATCAGATGAAAACTTCACTGCAGATCCAGGGCTTTCAGGTTGATGTTGCGACTGATGGCCTGTCCGGCTGGGAAAAACTGAATAACCAGAACTATGACCTGGTCATAACCGATTACGATATGCCTTATGTTGACGGGCTGGAACTGTGTACCCGTATACGCCAGTCCAGTGAGTTCAGTCAGTTGCCTATTATTATTGAAACCAGCAAGGACTCCAGAGCTGATCAGGTTAAAATCCGCTCTATGGGGATCCAGGCCTTTATTACCAAGCCGTTTTCACCGGATCGAATGATTGCTGAAGTGGAACGGGTACTGGCTGAAACCCGCCTGAAACAGCATCAGAATGCCATGAGTCATTACCTGTCTGATCCGGCGGTATCGCATATTGCCATGGGTCATCAGAACCGTAATAAACCCATTGCCGAAGACAAATTCCGGACACTGCTGTTTTCTGATATCGTTCAGTTTACCCGTTTGTCTGAACAGCTAAGCTCAAGAAAAGTTGTGGATTTTCTGAACCTGTATTTTGAACGTATGGTTAAGGAACTGATGTTTTTTGATGCCGCCATAGACAAATTTCTGGGTGACGGTATTTTTTCCTCTTTTGGTTTGCAGGAAGAGGGTGCTTTCAGGGTTGTCTGTGCAGCAGCGGCTATGCTCAAGGCACTGCCGGAAGTCAGAGCAGCCACCGGTCTGGAATTTCATATACGTATAGGCATACATTCAGGACATGTTATTCTGGGAGATATTGGCAGCCAGCATTCTCGTCGGGACTTTACCCTGATTGGTGATAATGTCAATATTGCCAATCGGCTTGAGCACCTGGCCAAACATGATGCAATATTAATCAGTCATGCGACTTATAAAATGATTAAGGATAAAATAACCGTCATCCCTACACCTCCTCTGAAACTCAAAGGTATTAAAGAACCCGTGCAGGCCTACCTGGTTAAGTCTATTAAGTCCTATGGTTCATTTGTTGACTCTATTAAGGCCCGCTCCAGTACCGAAAAGAGATACAGTAACTCCATTGAAGCCGCCTTTGATAAATCCCTGTAAGCCTGTATCCATTTTACCCATTGCCCGGTTTGCTAATATGTCAGCTCATAGCAGGAAAAAAACAGCAATCGATTCATCACTGTTTTTCTCGCCATTTTTTTATTGATTTTCAGTAATTGTCTATGGGCCGCTAAAGATGCCCGCTTTTATCTGAACCAGGCTTCTCAGTTTTATAATGAGGGGGACTACAAACAGGCAGAGCAGGCTTTTGCCCGGCTGATCCAGATGCAGGTAAAACTGCATAACGATTTTTATTATTTTTATGGTAAAACCCTGTATCACAATGGCCATTATTCTCAGGCAGAACAATACCTGGACAAGTTCCTTAAAACAGTAGACAGTGAGAACAGGTATTATTCTGATGCCCGTTATTTATTGTCCAAGTCCAAAAAAAACAAGCAACACCAGGTATCCAGAAAAGACATTCCAGATATATCCGCAAAACAGCTTAAGCTAAGTTTAATTCCGGATATGGTTAAAATACCGGCGGATTCGTTTATTATGGGCAGCAACCATGGTTCACCGGATCAGAAACCACCTCATAAAATAACCATCAACCAGGATTTTGCCATTGGCAAGTATGAAGTGACCTTTGCACAATACGATGCCTATGCCAGGGCAACGGGAAAGGACTTACCGGATGACAATGGCTGGGTCAGAGGTAACCGCCCGGTTATTAATGTCTTCATGTATGATGCCAAAGCCTATGCCCAATGGCTGAGTAAAAACACCGGCCGCAAATTCCGCTTACCCACTGAAGCTGAATGGGAATATGTTGCCCGTACCGGTATTAAAGGCCAGCTGGGCTTTAATGATATTGTCGGACTGGGGGATGCTAACTGTGACGGCTGCCGTTATTTCTGGGAAAGTGCCCAGACGGTTGAAGTTGGCTCCTATGATCCCAATAAATACGGTATCTATGATATTTTCGGTAATGTCTGGGAATGGACCTGTTCCCTATATACCCGACGTTATGATGGCAAGGAACAGTATTGTGCCGATGATGATGAACTGGAAGGTGAAACTGTTGTTGTTCGTGGCGGCAGTTGGGATACTGCAGACCGAATACTGCGGGCCTATGTCAGGCTGAATAATTTTCCTACCTATACCAGCAACCAGGTGGGGTTCCGTCTGGTAGAAGATATTGCAGATAAGTGAATGTTAACGGTGCAGGGAGGATTGTTACTCTGTAACCGAAATAAAAAAGGATTAGAGACACTTATGACACAATCAAAATACGAAAAAGCGGTTGAACTTATTGATGCAGCCAATAAAGAAGATCCGAACCAGGAAGTGGATGGTGATAAAAGCCAGCCAAAAGAATTACTTTATGGGCGGCGCATGTCGGATATGCTGGAGCGCTTTGCACCCCAAACCGATGATATTATGAAACTGGCTATACGGGCTCAGCATATTCAGCGCTGGAAATCACCCCGGGATGCCTACTCCATGGACAGAAAAGGCTATCATCAATGGCGTACCAATTTATACAAATTTCATGCGGAAACGGCGGGAGAGTTATTGTTAAAAGCGGGTTATTCCGAGGAAGAAGTTGAACGGGCTAAACAGGCCATAGGCAAAAAAGCTCTGAAAACCAATAAGGATACCCAACTGGTTGAGGATATTGCCGCACTGGTATTTATTGAGCATTATATGACGGATTTTGTAAACAAGCATCCCGAATACGATGAACAGAAATGGATTGATATTATTTTACGCACCTGGAAAAAAATGTCCGAAAAAGGCCAGAAATTTGCACTTTCCGGAGCCATAAAACTGCCCGAGCCACTGGTGCCTTTAATTACCAAAGCCATCAGTTAATAGCTTAGATTATCCCCCGATTTTGCTAAGCTTCATTATTCTGGTAATTGTACTGAAAACAAAAATGTTTATTCAGAGTACCTTAGAGTACTCTGAATTATACTGAATCATTATAATTACAGTCACATTTTTCTTTTAAAAATCATACGATGACAAGGTAATACTCTATATGGCAGCAAGTTCCTATGATGCTCAGGATATTGAAGTTCTAAACGGTCTGGAACCGGTACAACGCCGCCCCGGCATGTACACTCAGACAGAGCGTCCCAACCACCTGGCACAGGAAGTGATCGACAATAGTGTGGATGAAGCCATGGCCGGCTTTGCCCGTCGTATTGATGTTATTCTGCATAAAGACGGCTCTTTATCTGTAAAAGATGACGGTCGTGGTATGCCGGTGGATATACACCCAGAAGAAAAAATCCCCGGTATAGAACTGATCCTGACACGCCTGCATGCTGGTGGTAAATTCTCCAATGATAATTACCAGTTTTCCGGCGGCCTGCATGGAGTCGGGGTGTCTGTGGTTAATGCCCTGTCTGATAAACTGGAAATATGGGTAAGGCGTAATGGCAAAGAATATTATATGGCCTTTGCCCATGGTGATAAAACCCATGAGCTGGACGTTATTGGTGATGTGGGTAAGCGAAATACCGGCACTACGGTACGTTTCTGGCCGGACAAAAACTATTTTGATTCCATAAAATTTTCTGTGCCCCGATTAAAACATGCCCTGCGGGCCAAAGCCGTGCTTTGCCCGGGACTGGAAATTAATTTTAAGGATGAAAACAGCGGAGAAACGGAACGCTGGTATTATGAAAACGGTTTGTCCGATTACCTGCTTGATGCCATAGAAGAAAAAGAAACGATTCCCGCCATTCCCCTTACCGGCAAAATGGAGGGTAATAATGAACAGGCTGAATGGGCCTTATTGTGGCTGGCTGAAGACGGTACACCGATTACTGAAAGTTATGCCAATCTTATCCCCACCCCGCAGGGTGGAACCCATGTAAACGGTCTGCGTACCGGTCTGACGGAAGCCATTCGTGAGTTTTGCGAATTCAGAAATCTATTGCCCAGGGGGGTAAAAATTACTCCTGATGATGTCTGGGACAGCTGTTGCTATATTTTATCCGTCAAGTTGCAGGACCCGTTATTTTCCGGTCAGACCAAGGAGCGTCTGTCATCCAGGGAGTGTGCCGCCTTTGTTATGGGGGTGGTTAAGGATGCCTTCGGTCTATGGCTGAACCAGCATACTGAGGACGGTGAACGCCTGGCAGAACAGGTGATTAGCCGTGCCAACCAGCGAATTCGCGCCGGTAAAAAAGTGGTGCGTAAAAAAATTACCCAGGGACCGGCACTGCCCGGTAAGCTGGCAGACTGTACCTCTTCGGATTTTAATGAAACTGAACTGTTTCTGGTGGAAGGGGATTCTGCCGGAGGTTCCGCCAAACAGGCCAGGGATCGGAATTTTCAGGCCATTATGCCTCTGCGCGGCAAGATCCTTAATACCTGGGAGGTGGATTCCTCCCAGGTACTGGCCTCAAATGAAGTGCATGATATTTCCGTGGCCATTGGTGTTGAACCCGGCTCTTCTGACTTAAAAGGTCTGCGCTACGGCAAAGTCTGTATTCTGGCGGATGCCGATTCCGATGGTGCTCATATTGCCACTTTATTATGCGCCCTGTTTGTGCGTCATTTTAAGGCCCTGGTGGATGCCGGTCATGTTTATGTTGCTATGCCCCCATTGTTTCGTATTGATGTTGGTAAACAGGTGTTCTATGCCCTTGACGAATCTGAGAAAAAAGGGGTACTGGACAGAATTGAAGCGGAAAAAATTCGCGGTAAGGTTAATGTACAGCGCTTTAAGGGACTGGGGGAAATGAATCCTATGCAGCTCAGAGAAACTACTATTGCACCGGATACCCGTCGTCTGGTACGCCTGACCGTGGAACAGGATGATGAAACCTACCATATGATGGACATGTTACTGGCCAAAAAACGGGCTGCAGACCGAAAAGCCTGGCTGGAATCCAATGGTGATCTGGCTAATGTGTGAAGCAGTTAGCTTTTAATTCTAAATAATTTATTGAAAAAGCTCTTTTTATGAGAACTGTTTAACAAAATCACATAAATTTTTGAAACTTAAGACTTCTTTAAGGTTCGTTGGTTACACTGAACACAATGAAAAAATACACTGGAGTTCAGGCTATGAGCGAAGCCTTAAAAGATAAAACCGTTACCTTACTGGCCAATCACAGAAAAAATAAGCAGACCGAGGCGTCTGAAATATATTATTTTGAAGAAGGCCGGTCGGAACGAGCTCGTCTGGAAAGTTTTATCAGTGAGGTATTTAAAAAATACTATAATGCCGAACTGGACCTTTTTTATCCGAACCTGCTGACTATTGAAGCCGATGCGCAACAGCCGGGCGATGACACCCTTATCAAGGCTGTTGCCGGCGTCCGTTGTGCCGCAGATGAGGCGCTGTTCTCCGAGTATTATCTCAAGCATGATCTGGAAAGCGAACTGGAAAACCTGTACGGTGAAACTATTTCCCGTGATTCCGTGGTTGAAGTGGGTAATCTGGCACCGGCCAATGTCGGTCAGATGCGCTGGTTAATTGCTTCCATTACCGCTTTTTTATATTCAGCAGGCTTTAAATATATTGTTTTTACGGCCGTTCCCGGTGTTTATAATGCTTTTAAACGTATGGATGTTCCCTTAAAACATATTACTGAAGCCAGTCGCGAGTGTCTGCCGGAAGAGATGATGGACAAGTGGGGGCCGGAATATTATGATCTGAAACCCATGGTTCTGGCCGGTGATATTGCAGAAGGCTTTGAAATTATGAAGCAGAATATTTATACCGCTAATAAAAAGCTTATCCCCTTATTTGAAAAAGCCTGTCAACTGGGGCGGGATGATCTGGCAAAACGCACGAAGCAGGGAAAGGTTGCTTGAATCTACTGGAACAGAAAATCCGCGAATACGCAATACAGCAGCCGAACAAGCTGGCTATAGAAGGTGATGACAGCCAGCTGGATTATCAGAGCCTGCTTGATGAAATAGAAACAACCAGTTCTACCTTGGGATTTCTAGGTTCTTTTGATGCCCACCAGAGCAGCCATACCTTTGCGGTTATTATGGACAACCATCCAGCCTGGGCTGTACTGGACTTATGCCTGTTATTTAATCACCAGTGTTCAATTCCACTACCCAAATTCTTTTCCCTTGAACAACTTAAACACGTCATTACCGATTCCGGAGTTGAATATCTGATCTTTGATCAGTCTGAAATGAATATGGAACTTATTCAGACTCTGAAGAGTCTAATTCAGAGTCATGAAAACATTGAAATTGCTGGTAAGACACTGGATTTTTACCGTTTGAATGTCCCGACTGATTCAGTGGTCAGTGATAATCATCAGGAACAGGATGGTAAGCTGCAAGAGAGTCAGCAGCAAATACTAAAAATCACCTACACTTCAGGCACCACCGATCACCCTAAAGGTGTGATGTTGTCAGAAGACACCATAATGACCAAGGTGGAGGCGCTGAGCCGGGCCAGTGAGGCCAATGCTGATGACCGTTCTATGTGCATATTGCCTTTATCAACACTGCTGGAAAATATTGGCGGGCTGTATGTGCCTTTATGTTGTGGAGCCAGTATTATTTTACTGTCGCCACAGAGTACCGGGCTGTCCGGTTCCAGCCAGATTGATCATGAAAAACTGATCCGTGTTATTTTAAAGTACCGGCCCACAGCCTTTATTATTATTCCGCAGCTTTTATTATTATTAATCAAGCTGGTACAGTCAGGCGTTCAACTGCCGGATTCACTGCGTTTTATTGCCATGGGCGGTGCCCCGGTATCCCGGCAGTTACTGGATCTGGCTGAACAGCTGAAGATCCCGGTTTTTGAGGGTTACGGCTTATCAGAGGCCGCATCGGTTGTGGCGGTAAATAACCCGACTTATCACAGACTGGGGTCGGTTGGTAAAATACTGGATACCCATGTCGTAAAAATCAGTGACGATGGTGAAATACTGGTTAAACATCAACTGTTTTCCGGTTACCTGGGGCAACCGGCCGTCAATAGTGATGATTTTTATGCGACCGGTGATATCGGCAGACTGGATGAAGACGGTTATCTTTATGTCACAGGCCGAAAAAAGAATGTGATCAATACTTCCTTTGGCCGTAATATTTCTCCCGAGTGGCTGGAGAAAGAACTGGAAACCATACCCGTCATAGCACAATGTGTGGTATATGGACATGGCCGACCTTTTTTAGTGGCTATTGTGGTATTAAGAGACGGCTCTGAACAGGGCATCAGTAACCTGCGCCAGGCTCTGGAGTTATTAAACAGTCAGCTGCCGGACTATGCCAGAATTAAAGATTTTATTGTGGCACAGGAACCGTTTACGGTTAACAATGAATTATTAACCGGTACCGGTCGGCCCAGACGGCAGCAGATATATCAAATTTATAATAAACAGCTTGAACGCTGTTATGATAAACACCAGGCGCTTGATAAAAGTGCCTGATAAAATTATGGAGTAAAAAGTGAGCAATTTTTTTGACCGCTTAATGGCAGAAACTGAACAGGAACGGCAGCAGTTACAGCAAATTGAAGCCCTGCAGCGAGGCAGTAAAGGGGATATATCCCTGGCAACTTATCAGGCCTTTCTGACTCAGGCCTATCATCATGTCAAACATACCACGCCCCTGTTAATGACCTGCGGCGGACGGATCCCTCATTCAAAAGAATGGCTGCGTAATGCCATTGCTGAATACATTGAAGAAGAACTGGGACACCAGGAATGGATTTTAAATGATATTGCTGAGACCGGCGGGGATGCAGAAGCCGTCCGTAACGGCCAGCCTCATTATACCACCGAACTGATGGTGGCCTATGCCTATGATAGTATTAACCGCATTAACCCGGTCAGCTTTTTTGGCATGGTGCTGGTACTTGAGGGGACAAGTATTGCACTGGCTACCAATGCGGCAGAGCAGATTAAAAAGAACCTGAATTTACCGGATAAAGCTTTCAGTTATTTAAGCTCTCACGGTTCTCTGGATATTGAACACATGGGTTTTTATGAAAAACTCATGAATCAGGTCACGGATACTGATGACCAGAATGCTATTATCCATGCAGCTAAAATGTTTTACAAACTCTATGGTGATATTTTCAGAGCATTGCCATTAGATTAATTTCAATAATAAAACCAGAACAAACTAAAGGACTAATAAAGGAATAATAATGACTAAACCACTACTGACACTGACCATAAAAATTACAGCCTTGGCATTTTTTGCCCTGATATTCAATGCGGTGGCGTATGCCGCCAGCCTGGATGATACCATTCATGAATTACAGAAAGAATGGGCCATTGCCAACTATGAAACCCATGATTCCAAAACAGAAAAAGCCTTTGAAGAATTGACCATCAAAGCAGAAGCAGCCGTAAAAGCCTTCCCTGATAAAGCTGAACCCCTGATCTGGAATGCCATTATTGTCAGTTCCGATGCAGGTAAAAACGGCGGTCTGGGCGCTCTGGGTAAAGTTAAAAAAGCCCGTGAATTATTACTGCAGGCAGAAAAAATAAATCCTGATGCCCTGCATGGTTCAGTTTATACCTCATTAGGCAGTTTATATTATCAGGTGCCCGGCTGGCCGATAGGTTTTGGAGATGATGAGAAGGCAGAAAAATACCTGAGAAAAGCCCTGGCCATGAATCCTGACGGTATTGTTCCTAATTACTTTTATGGTGATTTTATGATTGAAGAAGGTAAGTATGATGAAGCCAGAAAATATCTGAAGAAGGCCTTAAATGCGCCGGATCGTCCAGCCCGCCCGATTGCAGATAAAGGCCGTCGTGCTGAAATTAAAGCTAAACTGGAAAAAATCAAAGACAAGTCGTAACTTATTTATTGAATATTGTTGAACATTTTTTATAAAGAAGTTTACTTATTAAATT
>JBHNNM010000044.1:0-12436 GCA_048563625.1 Gammaproteobacteria bacterium
GTGAATCCGGAGCGGTCTTTAAGCATAACCCAGCGTTCATCCTTGTTAATTTCCAGAACTTCCAGCTGCTGTTCGACCAGAATACTTTCAGTTGTAGAGGGCTTATTTTGCTCTGCCATGGCCAGATTTGATACGAATAATGCAACAATTGCTGAAGTAATGATAAATTTTGATTTCATTCCTGATTCCCTAATAATGATAATTTGCCTTAGATATTATTTATCTAATACTAAATCATGCCCGATCCCGAAAAAAGTATCAATGCGCTAAGTGTATTTTATCGAATAAATTAGCCTGAGTTGTATAAAATGTGTTTTAAGTTTGTTTATTTAGTAAAAAAAGCTGAGCAGAATCTATAATCAGTGACTTAGCTCCTTATCCACAGAAACTGTGGATAACTATGTGAATAAACATTGGGTAAACCTGCAGGAGGCTTGTTGTTATTACTTTTATGACATTTTGATTACATTATGAACAATTTTTCTTAAAACTTATTTGTTAATCAAATCAATTGCTTATGGTTTTTATGATGTTCCTGTTCTGTCTTGAGATATTTTGCACATAAAATTTTTTAAAAAATGAAGAGCGATAGTGCAAAATTGAATAACTTTTTAAAAAATAGACTAAAGTCTAATAACAGAAAGGGATATCCTTAGATAAAGTGATATTCAGCCAATATTGCTCTATAGTATTGAAATAACCATTTTTTCTTATTGCGAAAATGACTTCAGGGATATTTATCCTGTAAAAATGGAACGGGTTTAGAAATAACTTTTGAGATTTTATGGCGGTTAAAACAGAAAAAGTCCTGACACACGACCTGGCCATTGGCATGTATATTTACAGACCCTGGCTGGAAACCGATTACCTGCTGGAAGGCTTTTATATTGAAACCATAAAAGACATAGAAAAACTGGAGCGTCTGTGCCAGTTTGTTTATATTGACGTTGGGCTGACCAAGGAAAAAATTAAATACAATGGGCAGGCTGATCCCTCTCTGCTTTCAAAAATTAAAACCATTGCTAATACTGAAATTACCTTTTCGACTATCAAGACCATTGCTAATACGGATATCAAGGATCTGACGTTTAGCCGTAAATCCAGACGGCAGAATATTAGAAAAGATAATGAGTACCGAAAAAGCACCGCGTTTACCACAGAATTTCGTACCGCTAATCAGTTATATAAGGAAATAACCGTTACTGCCAGCGATCTGTTCGCCAATGCCCAGAACGGTCGTGTTATTGATATGCCAACGGTAAAACGTACTGCAACCGCCGTTGTGGACAGTGTGGTACGAAATCCTGACGCCTTGCTCTGGTTAACCCGTCTGCATGAAAAAGATACCCATTCTCATAACCGTTCACTTCGAACTTCCATCTGGGCCATTGCCTTTGCCCGTCACTTGGGGCTCGAAAAAGAAAAAATGAACAACCTTTCCATTGCCCTGTTATTGTGTAATATCGGCAAGGCAAAACTGCCCATAAAGCTGTGCTGGAAAAAGAAGATGAACTGGAAGGGGAGGATTTAAGGGAGTATCAGAAACATGTTGATCTGACCCTGGACGCTCTGAAAATAATGAGGCGAACGCCACAGGCTATTATTACTATTATCCGAGCACATTGTGAACGATTTGACGGTTCAGGTTATCCCATGGGACTGATGGAGCAGGAGATCTCTTTTCTGGCGCAACTGGCGGGATTAGTCACTTACTATGAAGAAATTACCAATCGCCGCAAACAGGAAAACTCCATGGATTCAACCCGGGCTGTTGAGCATTTATACCGACTGCGTGATAAAAAGTTTATGGCGGAACTGGTGGAAGAATTTATCTGCTCTATTGGTATTTATCCGGTTGGCTCTATTGTGGAGTTAAACTCAAAAGAAATTGCAATTATTGTAGAACAGCACTCCAGAAACCAGTTATTACCCCAGGTGCTTATTTTAAGAGATATTAACGGCAAACCGGTTACTACCTACAAGGTACTGGACCTCTATACTATTAATGAAGCGGCTGGTGAAGCATCTGAAAAAATCAGACCTAAAATTATTAATACCTATTCTCTGGGTACTTTCAGTATTGACGTTGAGGAAGTGACCGAAGGCTTAAAACGTGCAACGACTGGATATAAAAAAATGGCTGACAGGCCATGGGATATTAAAGGTTTGCTAAAAAAAGTGGTATCCTGAGAAAGATTTTATTATTACCATCAATATTAGTGGATATGCCAGAAAATGAAGTTAATCACCAGTTTTATTCTATTTTTTATGCTGACAGCCTGTCAGTCAACACTGATACACTCAAATGGCAATTATATTGAAGCGGATGCTCAGGCCACCATTGAAATTCTACAACCCTTAAAAGTACACCCTGAATCGGCAAGAGCTTTTTTACAATATGGTGAACTTCAGCCCAAAGGACGTTTAAATCTTTATGAAGTAGATTGTGAAGTCGAAATCAATACTGTTTCTGAACAGCCGCAGACTATACCGCCGGGCGTATTCAGGATCATATCAATTGTTCAGGATGAAAGCCCCATTGTACTGTTAAAAGCGGTTAAACTGGCGGCATTAAATGTCAGCTGGGGTGATGATGCTTCACCAGTGGATATTATGCGTTTTTATCGTTTTTACCTGCAGCCGCTTGATCCGGATTCTCAATCAGATGTACGCAGTATTACCTGTCGCGGTGCCCAGTCAGAACCCTTTAATGCCGAGCTGCCCAGTTTACAGAAAATGCAGACTGCCAGCGGTCCGTATCTGAAATTTAACCTGTAAATTTGGCTGCTGATTGACAGGGGGTATAGTTGATGCTGGAAGGGCATGCGTTTATACTCATGGCATTAAAATTTAATAGTACCTACTGAATTGCTATTCAGACAGAGGAAAGTATGAAAAAAACTATCGTTTTATTGTTATTACTGAGCAGCGTCTTTTTTACCCATGTTCAGGCACAGGAAATCACGGTGGTTTCTAATATCTGGCCGCCTTATGTGGATGATTCACTACCGGACGGCGGACTGGCTATGAAAATCGTTAAAACAGCCTTTAAACGGGCCGGTTATACCGCAAGTGTGCGTATAGAAAAATGGGAAAAAGCCCTGGAAGGCTCGAAAATGGGGGTTTATGACGTGGTTGGCGCGGTCTGGAAAAGTGACAGCCGTAAAAAGAAACTTATCTACAGCCAGCCCTATTTAAAAAATAATATTGTCTTTGTGGCTAATGCCAATAGTAAATTTGAATATAATAAACTCAGTGATCTACACGGTTTACTGGTGGGCATATTAACCGATTACGACTATGATGAAAAATTTATGAAGGACCCCCGTATCCTGAAATTCAAAGCCAATCGCCTGACTCAGAACCTGATTGCCGTACAGAACGGTCAGCTGGATCTGGCCGTTGCCGATAATCGGCTGGCTCTTTATGAACTGAAACATTTTATGGGCGGTAACCAGAAAAATTTCCGCTTTCTGACCAATAATCTGACCACCCGTAATCTGTATATTGCTGCGTCAAAAGCCAATAAGGAAAGCCAGACGATTATTAATAAATTTAATCAGGGACTGGCGGCCATCAGGAAAGACGGAACCTATCAGAAAATACTGGACTCTTATACTTTTTAAGCATTCGGCTTTATTATTAAGGTTTTATGATTCTGACTGAACTTTTTCGGCAGGAGGAAAACGGATTTCATTAATGGCCATTTTTTCCCGGGTCACTTTCATCAGGTCGATATCCATCTGTTCGGCCATTCTCAGCAGATAGATAAATATATCAGCCATTTCATAACTGATCTCTTTATGTTGCTCTCCACGGATGGCCTGGCTCTCTTCCGGCGTCAGCCATTGAAAATGTTCTACCAGTTCTGCCGCTTCTGCAATTAATGCCATGGACAGATTTTTGGGGGTATGGTATTGCTCCCAGTTGCGGGCGATGGCGAACTGTTTAAGATCTTCGGAAAGTTTTTCTACGGTATCGGTCATTTGGTATAGCTCTAGTATTAGGTTGTTGGTTTGTACATATGAATCCGTAGCTTAGCTTGAGGTGTGCTTTTCAGAAAACGCCGTGAACCCATCCATGCTGCATACACTTCTGAAAAGCACACCTCAATCTAATCTACTCAGTTTCTGTTTCACTCACTTAAAATTAAAACTCGGAGTAGCCGGGGAAGGGGGGCGCCTTGCTGAAGTTTCAGAAACATGGATGTTTCTGCAAAGCCCCCATGGATGGGTTTACGGCGGCTTCAGCAAGGCGCCCCCCTTCCCCGGCTACGGATTATAAATAATCCTAAATATATCCATTTTGGAGTAGGTTTTTAAAACTAAAATCCATGGTATGTTTATCTACTTAAAAAAACAACCAGCTTTATCCACGTTCTATTATCAGAATGTGCTAATAAAAAGATAATAAATAAGAGTTGTTAAGTGGTAAATTTAAGGATAAAACGAGGTATAACCTAAACGAGGTAAAACAATGCAAGTAAAAGATACCATGTGTACAGAAGTTAAAACATGCACACCGGATACCCCTGTTAAAGATATTGCAACTATTATGTGTTTCAACAAAATCAGCGGCTTACCAGTGGTGGATGAAGATAATAATGTGCTTGGCATAATTTCAGAAAAAGATATTCTGTGCAGTATGTTTCCGGATATGCAGGAGCTGGTTGAGTCGGGTTCCAAGCCTGATTTTGAGGATATGGAGAAAGACTATAGCAGTGTTTTAGGTAAGACGGTTGATGATCTGATGACCCGTGTTGTCGCAACGGTTTCTCCTGATATGCCGATTCTGCGTGCTGCTTCCATTATGTGGCTGCGTAAAATTCGTCGTATTCCAGTGACTGAAAACAATAAACTGGTGGGTATTCTGAGCATGGGGGATGTTCATAAAGCTGTTTTCCAAGAAAGTTTACTGGTAAAAACCTGATAAATACAATAAGACCAGGCGGTACTCAATCACTATATGTAAAGCAAATGTTAAATCAAAGCTAAAAAATACCAAAATAGCACAAACTTGAAAAAGACCTTTTAACCTTTATCTGCTGTTGATAGAATATTCGAGTTTATTAAAATTTAAGAGTAAATCTGGAGTTAATATGACTAAAAAAAATGCATTTTACGCACAGTCAGGTGGTGTTACAGCTGTAATTAATGCCTCAGCCTGTGGCGTAATTGAAACTGCTCGTAAGAACAGTGACAAAATTGGTACGGTTTATGTCGGTAGAAATGGTATTATCGGTGCTCTGACTGAAGATCTGATTGATAGCAGCCTGGAATCTGACGAAAACATTGCTGCTTTACGTTATACCCCTTCCGGTGGTTTTGGTTCCTGTCGTTTTAAACTGAAGAGCCTGGAAGACAATAAACGTGAATATGAGCGCCTGATCGAAGTCTTTAAAGCACATGATATTGGTTACTTTTTCTATAATGGTGGTGGTGATTCCGCCGATACCTGTCATAAGGTTTCCCAGTTATCAGAAAAAATGGGTTTCCCTATTCAGGCTGTGCATATTCCCAAAACCGTTGATAATGACCTGCCTATTACTGACAACTGTCCAGGTTTTGGTTCAGTAGCCAAATATATTGCCGTTTCTACTCTGGAAGCCAGTTTTGATGTACGCTCTATGGCCAAGACTTCTACCAAGATCTTCGTTATTGAAGTGATGGGTCGTCATGCAGGCTGGATTGCCGCAGCTGGTGGCCTGGTTGAAGACCAGGGTATTCCTGTTGTGATCCTGTTCCCTGAAGTTGAATTTGATCAGGATAAGTTCCTGGCCAAAGTTGATGAAAAGGTTAAGGAATTCGGTTTCTGTACTGTGGTTGTTTCTGAAGGTGTTCACTGGCCAGACGGTCGCTTCCTGGCAGAGCAGGGTACTCGTGATTCTTTTGGTCATGCTCAATTAGGTGGTGCCGCTCCTGTAGTTGCCAATATCATTAAAGACGCGCTGGGTTATAAATTCCACTGGGCGGTTGCTGACTACCTGCAGCGTGCTGCGCGTCACCTGTCTTCCAAATCAGACGTTGAACAGGCTTATGCCTTAGGTAAAGCCGGTGTTGAATTTGCCCTGGAAGGTGCCAATGCCATTATGCCTACCGTTGATCGTATTTCCAGCTCACCTTATGAGTGGAAAATAGCTCAGGCACCATTAGCAGACGTGGCTAATGTGGAAAAAATGATGCCTCTGGACTTTATTACTGAAGACGGCTTCGGCATTACCGACAAGTGTAAGGAATATCTGTTGCCTTTAATTGAAGGTGAAGATTATCCTCCTTATGAAAACGGTCTGCCCAAGTATGTGGTTCTGGATAATAAGAGTGTTGAGAAAAAGCTCCCAGAATTTGAAATTTAAGTAATCAAAAGGCTGATACCCATGTATCAGCCTTTTTTTTGTAAAAAATTTATACTGATGAAAATTTGGCCTAATTTTTAAATGTAGTCTATTTAGGAAAAGGATCAAGTTTTTTGCGGTGTATTGAGCCCTATTGATGTTGATCAATGTAACTTAAGAGGGCTTTGAATTAGACTCATAAGTCTATTTTGTAATCTATATGATTCAGATTAAGTGATTAATCGGGGTCAATATGGGCAATCTTTAAAAATTATCGCGAATTCATTCTGAATTCAACTTTTAACTATAGCAACGGGGGACGTAATGTCTGTTGAACTATTATTTGCACTTGCAGCTGGTATAGCCGCTGTAATTTACGGGATCATATCCATTAAATGGATCATGTCTCAATCAGCGGGAAGTGACACAATGTTGGAAATTGCACAAGCAATTCAACAGGGTGCGCAAGCTTATCTGAACCGTCAATATAAAACCATCGCTATGGTTGGTGTTGTCGTCTTTCTGGCTATCGGTCTGTCAGCTATTGGCTGGGCTACTGCTATTGGTTTTGCTATTGGTGCTGTTTTGTCTGGTGCGGCCGGTTATATTGGTATGAACATTTCAGTTCGTTCCAATTCACGTACTGCACAGGCTGCTTATAACGGTATGGCTGCTGCCTTTCTGATCGCCTTTCGTGGTGGTGCCATTACCGGTATGCTGGTTGTCGGTCTGGCCTTATTAGGTGTGGCTGGCTATTTTGCAGCATTAACTTCGCTGGGTGCTTCTGCTGAGAGCGCTGTCCATTCGCTGGTTGGTCTGGCTTTTGGTGGCTCATTAATTTCCATCTTTGCTCGTTTAGGTGGTGGTATCTTTACTAAGGGTGCGGACGTTGGTGCGGACGTAGTGGGTAAAGTTGAAGCTGGTATTCCTGAAGATGATCTACGTAACCCTGCAGTTATCGCTGATAACGTAGGTGATAATGTCGGTGACTGTGCCGGTATGGCGGCGGATCTGTTTGAAACCTATGCGGTAACTATTGTTGCTACCATGTTATTAGGCGTCTTAATGGTAACCGGAGCGGGTATCAATGAGGTTATGTATCCTCTGGTTCTTGGTGGTGTATCCATTTTTGCCTCTATTGTCGGCATTATGTTTGTCAAGCTGAAAGACCAGGGTAGTGTTATGGGTGCCCTGTATAAAGGCCTGATTGTTGCTGCTGTCCTGTCCGGTATTGCATTCTATCCGGTAACCACTCAGATGCTGGGCGACACAATTACTGTTTCCGGAACACCGGTTGCAACGGTTAACCTGTATTTCGCTTCTCTGATTGGCCTGCTCCTGACGGCCGCAATGGTTATTATCACTGAGTACTATACTTCTACTGAGTATGCGCCGGTAAGGCGTATTGCCGAATCATCAGTCACTGGTGATGGTACCAATGTTATCGCTGGTTTAGGTGTTTCCATGAAGTCCACTACAGCGCCTGTGCTGGTGATCTGTGCCAGTATCTGGGGTGCCTATACTCTGGGCGGCTTATACGGAATTGCAATTGCAGCGACTTCCATGCTGTCTATGACGGGTATTATTGTTGCTCTGGATGCTTATGGTCCTATTACAGATAATGCGGGCGGTATTGCGGAAATGGCCGATATGCCTGAAGAAATTCGTAATATTACCGATCCTCTGGATGCAGTAGGTAATACTACTAAAGCCGTAACTAAGGGTTATGCCATTGGTTCAGCGGGTCTGGCGGCATTAGTACTGTTTGCTGATTATACTCATAATCTGGAAATAATAACCGGTGGTGAAACCTTCTTTGACCTCTCCAACCACATGGTACTGATTGGTCTGTTTATTGGTGGCCTGGTACCTTACCTGTTTGGTGCTATGGCAATGGAAGCGGTGGGTCGTGCAGCCGGTTCTGTGGTCGTAGAAGTGCGTCGTCAGTTTAAGGAAATGCCCGGTATTATGGACAGAACCCAGAAGCCGGATTATTCCAGAGCGGTCGATATGCTGACTAAAGCAGCGATTAAGGAAATGGTTATTCCTTCTATCCTGCCTATTGCCGTACCTCTGCTGGTTGGCCTGTTATTAGGTAAAGAAGCATTAGGTGGTGTATTAATTGGTACTATCGTAACCGGTCTGTTTGTTGCGATATCTATGACCACCGGTGGTGGTGCATGGGATAATGCCAAGAAATACATTGAAGATGGTAATTATGGCGGTAAGGGTTCTGATGCCCATAAAGCTGCGGTAACCGGTGATACTGTAGGCGACCCCTACAAAGATACTGCGGGTCCTGCAATTAACCCCATGATCAAAATCATCAACATTGTTGCCTTATTAATGTTGCCATTAATGATCTAGTAGCAATACTGATAACGGGGAAGTCTAAACTTTTCCAGTTTGTCTTAAAAAAGAAAAGCCCGACCGGTTTCCCAGTCGGGCTTTTCTTTTTTAAGAGCTAAGTGTTGAGCGCTGAGAAACCAATAACTCTACCTATACGCTCTTGCTCTTTCTCAACGCTGAACACTCAACGCTGCTCTTTTCTAATTCCCAAAAATATCCTTCCGATATTTCATCAACCGAAACCACACGGTTCTTGCGAATAATCTGTGCCGCTTCATCACTTTTGATAAAAGCAAGGAAACGTCGGACTTCTTTTTTCTCAGCTTCTGGAAGCAGGTATAAAGAGGTGTAGGTCAGATAAAGTGGACGGTACAAGGTGTAGTTACCGGATTTAATGGTTTCATAATCAGGGGTGATACCATCCAGACTGAGGATTTTTACATTACGTTTACGGGCACTGGATATTCCAGTAACTCCAAGTGTAAATTTTTCTTTTTCAATGGCTTTTTCCAGCGGGCCGGAGGAAGAGAAGTACTTGTCAGAAACAAACTCTTTATCAATATCATCAAACAGCATTTTTCTCATGGTATAGCCAACACCGGAAATTTTTGAACGGCGGGTAAAGAGTTGAATTTCTTCACGGCTGTTTTTATCACCCTGCCAGCCGGATAATTCGTTCCAGTAAATAATTTTGCCTTCCAGAACATCGATAAGTTCCTGTTTTTTTATGTCTGAAATGGGGGTGTCTTTATTAACAATAACCACCAGGGCATCCCAGGCAACCAGAACAAGCTTTAATAAGATGCTTTCTTCTTCCCGGTTATGCATGGGGAGACGACAGGTGCCGCCGAGATGAGATTCGCCGGATTTAGCTGAACGAATACCTTTAGTGGCTCCGCCTCCTTTAAGATCAATGGTTACACCGTATTTTTCTTTATAGGCTGCGGCAATTTCTGACATAAAGGCTTTTTTAGTAATACCACAGCCGGTCCAGATTATTTTTTTTACTTCCGGTTCTTCAGCGTCTGTGCTATCTGTTTTATCTTTAGCAAGGCCTAAACCCGGGAGTAATGTATAAAGAACTAAAATAAGAAGAAAATTAAAAAGAAAAGAAGATCTGTTAAAATATTTTATCATTAAGGGATACCGTATTTGCATTTTGTTATAATTTTTGTGCGTTAAAGACTGTTATGTCATCAGTACAGGGGGTTGATAGATTAAACGATCACACCTGGAACTATTAACTGTACAATCTGCTAATAAATAATAGCAAAAAATAAGCCAGATTCAATGTAGATGTTTTTAGTGGACTTTTTATTCCAATTTTGTGAATGCGTTATACTAATAATTGCATAATGCAATTTATGAGTGAAAGCTAAAATCCCCTTGAGTTTTCAGGGCTTAATAACCATATCTATAAACAGTTTTTCTTTAAGGAACTGATAATGGAAGAATATAACCAGATTGTTACGGTCATTGCCATGAGCATGGGGGTAGCCTGGGCAAGCGGGATAAACCTGTATGCGGCTATTTTAATGCTTGGTATTATGGGAGCGACCGGTAATGTTGATTTGCCTCCCGGACTGGAAGTGCTCAGTGATCCAATGGTTATTGGTGCTGCGGGTTTAATGTATTGTGTGGAATTTTTTGCTGATAAGGTGCCGGGTGTTGATAATGGCTGGGATGCCATTCACACCTTTATTCGGGTTCCTGCCGGGGCTATTCTGGCCGCCGGAGCCGTTGGCGATGTTTCTTCTGCTGCGAGTATAGCTGCGGGGATCTTGGGCGGTGGTATGGCATTAGGTACGCATTCACTGAAAGCCGGTAGCAGAGTTTTAATCAATACTTCACCTGAGCCGGTAAGCAACTGGACTGCCTCCATCACTGAGGATCTGGCGGTTATCGGAGGATTGTGGACTGCACTTCATTATTCTACCCTGTTTGTCGTGTTCTTAATCTTTTTTATTCTATTAATGATCTGGTTATTACCGAAGCTCTGGAAAGGCATCAAGGCAGTATTTGCTTCTATAAAACGGTTTTCTCGTCAGCTCCGGAGAATGAGCCTCAGGATGATTTTAGTTCGAATCTCTCTGAGTCCATGAATAGCAAAGTCAATGTTAATGAATCAGCTTTAAAGATGGAATATAAAAAGAAAAAATAAGAGGGCAATCTATTTGTTGATAAAAATCAATAAACAATAAAGTTGTATTTGAAATATTACTTTAATCGAGTATAGTTATAGGGGTAAACCCTAGTTGTAGAACAATAAATATAATAGAAAATTATAATCGAAAAGGGAAAATATGACCGGTTCACTTATTAAATTCTTTGAATATGGTATCTTTCTGCTTTCACTGGTAACTGTCGTTTTCGGGGCTTATTCTCTGTTCACTCTTTAGGGTTTTTTCGAATTGCTCCTTATTTGATGACCTTGTTCGATGATGGTAATGGGAGATAATTCAACTTGACCAGACTTATTATAATACTGAGCCTGTTGTTTCTGGCAAACCCTGTATTAAGTGCAGAGTTTAATATAAAGCTCAGAAAGACAGATATTAATGAGTTAAAACAGCAGTTATTACCCGCTTTTGACAGAAATATTGAGTACCTCAATACTATCCTTCAATGTCTTGAGCAGGGTAATACAACAGACGATTGTCTGCAGCAGTTTCCGCCACCGGGCAGAACCGCTGAAGCGCAGAATGCTTCAGACCAGGATATCAAACACTCCATTGAGAAAAACCTTCAAAAGCAGGAATTAACTGAGTCTGATATTATCTAGGGCCTGAAAGAATTATTGCAGCAGGCTGAAAAGGTCAGAAGTTGCCTGGTTGCCGGACAGACGGCTAATGATTTAAAGGACTGTATCGTTAAGTATAAACCTGAAAAAAACTGATGGGCAACTTGTATTTTACTTTTTTGTTGCCTATGTTTACTGCATGATCTGTTTCCCACAGAAAAAACTATAATGCGCATTACCGCAGGCAAAGGCTTTCAATGGCAGATTTCTCTGTGGTTATTATTATTTTTGACTCCTGCCTTATCCTTTTCCTCTGACAGTATCAGTCAATCTGCAGATAACATTGACATTGATATCTATGTCAACAGCTCCGTTCCCGACCAGCAATATTCTCTGGCAGAAGCCAGGGCAATTTTTGCCATGCGCAAAACTATCTGGCCTGATGGTACCAAAATAAAGGTCTTTGTACTTCCCGATAATGATTCTGAACATCGTCTGTTTACCAAGTCCAGACTGCATATGTTTCCTCATCAGTTTCGAAGGATATGGGACCGTCTGACTTTCTCCGGCGCTGGACAGGCACCTGTAGAAGTAGAATCATTTGAGGAAATGTTTGACCGCTTAAGTAATACTCCAGGCAGTATCGGTTATCTGAAAGCTCAGCGCTATCATGGAAATATCAGGAAATTAAATTATGAATAGACTTTATTTGTTTTTAATCAGTATATTTCTATCCAGTTACGCTCTGGCCTATGAAGTGACGGAGAATTTACAGGTACACGGTTTCTTTACCCAGAGCGGCGTTTATACCTCTGATAATAATATGTATGGAAACAGTAAAGATTCAATGACGGGTGATTTAAGAGAGGCGGGATTGAATTTATTTTATACCCCGTTCATAGGTATGTCTTTAAGTATTTTATCATTTCGTTTCAATGATTTACCCATCAGGATGAAATTCCATAATTAGGTTCTACACCAAACAGATAAAGTCCAGTAGACTTATCCCGTTCAGG
>JBHNNM010000045.1:0-12358 GCA_048563625.1 Gammaproteobacteria bacterium
AAGATAGTTCTTGGCATGGTAAGTGTTCTTGTATGTTGATTTTTCACAAAACCATTATACTTGTTTAACAAATACCATGCTGCCTATTTTTTAACCACAAAAGATCAACAGCCCCTAGACAGGTTGAATGAGCTAGTGACGGGTCGTACTGGCCGTGGCAGGATTATTGCTGGCATAGATTTCAGCAATATCGATTTCATCAAAATCATAGGTGGTGCCGCAGAATTCACAATCCACGGAAATATTGCCCTGCTCCTTAATAATACCGGCGGCTTCTTCTTCGCCGATGGAGCGCAGCATATTACTGACTTTTTCCCTGGAACAACTGCACTGAAAATGCACCGATTCGGGATCAAACAGGCGTACATCTTCTTCATGATACAGGCGGTGGATAATTTCAGTGGCCTGTAATTCCAGTAATTCTTCTTTCTGTATGGTGCTGCCCAGGTGGGTGATCCGATCCCAGCTGTCATCGTCTTCAGTTTTACCCGGCAATTGGTCAGTGCCTGTTCTATGGTAATGATCAGATTGCTTTTACCCAGTAAAGTTTTTATATCCGTCTGCTCAGGCAGCGGTTCCTTATATTTGGCCACCCCCCGTACACCAAAATTGGAACGGCACTCCACCACCATTAAACTTAATGGCCCGTCACCGCTGGCCTGAATCGTCAGAGAACCTTCAAACTTGGTGGTCGCCGATAATAACACCGCTGCGGCCACAACTTCTCCCAGATACTCTCGTATAACAGGATGGTACTTATGGTTGGTCTCCATGGTCTGCCAGACCTCATTAAGTTGGACGATTTCACCTCGGATATTGGCTTTATCAAATAAAAAACGACGTAATTGATCGGGTTTACTCATGTTTTTACTGTTCCGGCCCTGTTCAAGACTTTAATTTTTTTTGCAATAACTGGTTAACCTGCCCCGGATTGGCCTTGCCCTTTGAGGCTTTCATAACCTGGCCGACAAAGAAACCGATTAGCTTGTCCTTACCGGCCTTAAACTCTTCCACCTGGGAAGGATTAGCGGCAATAACTTCATCAATAATTGCTTCAATGGCAGAAGTATCCGTGATCTGCTTCAGTCCCTTACTTTCAATAATACTGTCCGCATCACCGCCTTCTTCCCACATGGCCTCAAATACATCCTTGGCAATTTTACCGGAAATAGTATTATCCTTAATGCGTTTAAGCAGACCTGTTAAACCTTCAGCATTGACAGTGCTGTCCTTAATTTCCAGGGCATTTTTATTCAGGCGGGCAGAGACTTCACCCAGCAACCAGTTCGCCGCCATTTTGGCATCATCAATACTTTGCTGAACCTGTTCAAAATAATCGGCCATATCCCGATCAGACGTCAGGGCTCTGGCATCTTTTTCCGATAAACCCAGTTCTGAAACAAAACGCTTACACTTGGCATCCGGCAATTCAGGCAGGGTAGAGCGGATCTGTTCAATTTCTTCCTGAGAAATTACAATGGGCAGCAGATCGGGATCCGGGAAATAACGATAGTCATTCGCTTCTTCCTTGCTGCGCATGGAACGGGTTTCATTTTTATCCGCATCATACAGACGGGTTTCCTGGGTAATCGTGCCGCCGCTTTCGAGAATATCCATCTGCCGTTCTATTTCAACATTAATAGCTTTTTCCACAAAACGGAAGGAGTTAATATTTTTTAGTTCAGTCCGGGTACCAAATTCTTCCTGACCCTTAGGACGCAAAGAGACATTGGCATCACAACGGAACGAACCTTCCTGCATATTACCATCAGAAACACCCAGGTAACGGACAATAGAATGAATTTTACGCATATAGGCAACGGCTTCTTTGGCACTGCGCATATCGGGTTCTGATACAATTTCCAGCAACGTGGTACCAGCCCGGTTTAAATCAATGCCGGTCTGACCATGAAAATCTTCATGCAGAGACTTGCCCGCATCTTCTTCCATATGTGCCCGAGTCACTCCAATACATTTGGTGGAACCGTCTTCCAGATCAATATCGATATAGCCCTTGCCGACCACGGGATAATACAGCTGGCTGATCTGATAGGCTTTGGGGGAATCAGGGTAAAAATAATTCTTGCGGTCAAACACCGAACGCTCATTAATCTGCGCATCAATGGCCAGACCGAACATCACTGACTTTCTTAAGGCTTCCCCATTAAACACCGGCAGTACGCCGGGCAGACCCATATCAACCGCACAGGCCTGAGTATTGGGTTCTGCACCATAGGCTGTTGAAGCCCCGGAGAATATTTTGGATTTGGTCGCCAGCTGAACGTGGATTTCTAAACCAATCACAACTTCCCATTGCATAATAATTTTTTACCTTTTTCTGGTTTTATTTAATTCTGTTATTGCTATTTAGTTTCCATCCATTTATTAAGTTTTTAACTTCCCCCTTCTTTAGAAGGGGGACTTAAGAGCAGAACAATTTCTGGATGCACACTATTTAGACAAACTGCTCCGGCCCCTGAGCATGCCAGTCAGTCACCGTCTGGAATTTATGCGCAATATTTAACAGCTTCGCCTCATCAAAATGTCTGCCGATTAACTGCAATCCTACCGGACGGTTATTCACAAACCCCGCCGGAATTGACATGCCCGGCAGACCGGCCAGGTTGACGGCAATAGTATAAATATCCGACAGATACATGGTGATGGGATCATCCGTCAGTTCACCGATATTAAAGGCCGGTGAAGGGGCGGCTGGCCCCATAATGACATCAACATTTTCAAAGGCATTATTAAAATCGTTACTGATCAAACGACGGGTTTTCTGAGCTTTAACATAATAGGCATCATAAAAACCTTCTGATAAAGCATAAGTACCCACCAGAATACGCCGCTTAACCTCCGGCCCGAAACCCTCACCACGGGAGCGGATATACAGATCATTCAGATCCCTGGGATTTTCACAGCGATGCCCGAAACGCACACCGTCCATACGCGATAGATTAGAAGAACACTCCGAGGGCGCAATAATATAGTAGGTGGGTACTGCCAGCTTACTATTAGGCAGGCTGATTTCACTGACCACCGCACCCATTTTTTCATATTCCTTAATAGCGTCTTCAATGACTTTGGCCACCGCATCATCCAGGCCTTCAGAAAAATACTCTTTGGGCAGGCCGATTTTTAAACCGTCCAGTTCATTATTTAAAGACTCTGTATAATCCGGTACATCCTTGTCCACACTGGTGGAGTCACGCAGATCCAGTCCGGCCATAACATTTAACAGCAGTGCCGCATCTTCAGCGGTACGGGTCATGGGGCCGGCCTGATCCAGGCTGGAGGCAAAGGCAATCATGCCGTAACGGGAAACACGGCCATAAGTGGGTTTTAAACCGGTAATACCACAGAAAGAAGCCGGTTGACGGATGGAACCACCGGTATCCGTACCGGTTGCTGCCGGTGCCAGACGAGCAGCAACCGCTGCCGCTGAGCCGCCAGAAGATCCTCCGGGTACCGCCTCCAGCGCCCAGGGATTTTTAACCGGACCATACCATGAGGTTTCATTAGAAGACCCCATGGCAAATTCATCCATATTGGTTTTACCCTGCATTACCGCACCAGAGGCATTAAATTTTTCAATAACCGTGGCATTATAGGGCGAAATAAAAGGATTCAGCATTCTGGAGCCGCAGGAGGTTTTAACATCTTTAGTACAGAAAATGTCTTTCTGTGCCAGCGGAATACCGTTTAACAGTCCTGCCTGCCCGGCCGCACGCTGTGCATCGGCCTGTTGAGCCTGTTCCAGCGCCCGTTCAGAGGTTACCGTGATAAAACTGTTTAAGTGTTGATCCAGAGAACTAATTCGATCCAGGTAACTTTGGGTCAGCTCAACACTGGAAAACTCTCCCGCTTCCAGACCGCTTATTAATTCTGCAATGGTTTTATTGTGCATGTTTTACTTAAATCCTTAATCTACAACAAGCTGTACTTTCTTTGATTATGAGGGCAGACTGCTCGGGCTTATTCTACAACCCTAGGTACCAGGAATAAGCCTGCTTCTGTTTCAGGCGCATGAGCCATCAGGTTTTCACGGTCATTGGTTTCAGTTACTTCATCAGGACGCAGACGCTGAACTCCATCCAGTGGATGAGCCATGGGTTTAACATCATCAGTGTCCACGGAATTGAGCTGTTCAACCATATCCAGAATATTGGTCAGATTGGTGGCATATTCGGGTATATCCTGTTCATCGATACCCAGTCTTGCTAAAAAAGCAATTTTTTCAACATCACTTTTATCCAGTGTGGACATTGAGTTACTCCCGTTACTTCAAATTCAAGGTGCAATTAAGATGCATAAGTTACCATAAATATGGTAACTTATGCAGTCATTCACAAATGAAAGTTGGACATTTTTTAACATTATTTCTAAAATGTTGAGATCAATCTTATTACTTTAAGGAAAACCTGCCCACTATGTTTGGATTTGGACGTTTACGTGGTGTTTTTTCCAACGATCTGTCAATCGATCTGGGAACAGCCAATACACTCATTTATATTCCGAGACAGGGAATTGTGCTCAATGAACCCTCGGTCGTTGCCATTCGCAAGGAATATACCACTAATGAAAAAATGGTGGCCGCCGTTGGCGAAGAAGCTAAACTGATGCTGGGCAGAACCCCTGGAAATATGGAGGCCATACGTCCTTTAAAAGACGGGGTTATTGCCAACTTTACGGTTACAGAGAAAATGCTGCAGCATTTTATTCATAAGGTGCATGAAAACCGTTTTCTTAAACCCAGCCCCCGGGTACTGGTCTGTGTGCCCTGCGGTTCCACCCAGGTTGAGCGACGGGCCATTAAAGAATCCGCTCTCGGTGCCGGTGCCAGAGAAGTCTATCTGATTGAAGAACCCATGGCTGCAGCCATTGGCGCCGGAATGCCGGTCAGTGAAGCCACCGGTTCCATGGTAGTGGATATCGGCGGTGGTACCACCGAAGTCGGTATTCTGTCCTTAAGCGGCATTGTTTACTCCGAATCCATTCGTATTGGCGGTGACCGTTTTGATGAGGCGATTATTAACTATGTACGCCGTAATTACGGCAGCCTGATTGGTGAAGCCACAGCAGAGCGCATTAAACAGGAAATCGGTTCCGCCTATCCCGGCAATGAACTGCTGGAAATTGAGGTACGCGGCCGTAACTTGGCGGAAGGGGTACCCAGAAGCTTTGCCCTGAACAGTAATGAGATCCTGGAAGCCATTCAGGAACCCTTATCCGGTATTGTCGGAGCCGTTAAAATTGCCCTGGAACAAACGCCACCGGAACTGGGTGCCGATATTGCTGAAAAAGGCATGGTGCTGACCGGCGGCGGTGCCTTATTGCGTGATCTGGATCGTTTATTATCAGAAGAAACGGGCCTGCCGGTCATGATTGCTGAAGATCCGCTGACCTGTGTGGCTCGCGGCGGCTGCCGGGCATTGGAGATGATGGACGAAGTGGGTACGGATTTATTCAGTCTTGAATAATCTGGATTATCCTGTTTTTTTCCCTAAGATAAGCCCTTAAACCAGATAAATCGCCGGAGCAATAACCATTAAACAGTTATTTGATGAAGACTCCTCCTATCTGGCCCGTCTGCTCTTTGTGATGATCTTTTCCATCATTCTTATGACGGCTGATCATCGTACTCATATGCTTGATGGGGTCAGAAGTACCGTCAGTGTCCTGCTTTATCCCTTACAGACCATAGCCAGCACCCCGACCGATGTGGGGAACTGGCTTGGTGAGCAATTTACTTCTCACCAGACCTTAATTGATGAAAACCAGCAGCTGCGTTCCGAAAACCTGCTGCTAAAAGCCCAGTTACAGATATTTGCCTCCCTGCAGGCTGAAAATATCCGTCTGCGCTCCCTGCTTAAATCCTCCCGTAAACTTCGTGATCAAATGTTGATTGCTGAAACCATTGCGGTGGATCTGGACCCCTATAAACGCCAGATTGTGATCAATAAAGGACAGCAAAGCGGCATTTATGCCGGCCAGCCCATTCTGGATGCCTACGGCATTATGGGCCAGGTTATCAATCCCGGCATTGCTTCAAGCAGTGCGATTCTGATAACCGATCCGTCACATGCCATTCCGGTACAGGTTAACCGCAATGGTCTGAGAACAGTGCTGTACGGCACCGGAGCCGCTAATTACCTGGAAATTTTAAACCTGCCCAATAATGCCGATATTGAAATCGGTGATCTGCTGATCACCTCGGGACTGGGAGGACGTTTTCCGGAAGGCTATCCGGTAGCCACCGTAGTGGATATTAAACGCGATCCCGGTCAGCCTTTTGCCCGTATTATTGCCGAGGCATCAGCTCATCTGGAACAGAGTCACGAAGTTCTGCTGGTTATGGCCCAGGAACATGAGCCCCAGTTACTGTCTGAAACCCTACAGGACGATGAGAACCAAAGTGATTCATCTGGGTCTAAAACAGATAAATCATCTGCAAAAGCAGCGGATGGAGCCAGCCATGAGTAATCGTCCGGCCGCCCATGGCGGTATTATTATCTGGCTCAGTTTTGGAGTAGCCTTTATTCTGACCATGATCCCCCTGCCTGAAACACTGGAAATGTATCGTCCGGAATGGCTGACCTTGATCCTGATCTACTGGTGTCTGGCTCTGCCGCACCGGGTCGGGGTTTTTACCGGCTGGCTGGTGGGTTTTCTGCTGGATGTTCATATGGGCAGCGTCCTTGGCCTGCATGCTCTGACACTGGCCGTAGTAGCCTATCTGGCCTATAAACTGCACATCCGGATCCGCCTGTATCCCCTGTTGCAGCAGTCTCTGATTATTTTATTACTGGTGGCTCTGTCGCAGATGCTGGTACTCTGGATCAGCGGTGTGACCGGCAATGCACCGAGTAACTGGTCTTACTGGATGCCTTCACTGACCAGTATGGTAGTATGGCCCTGGGTATTTTTCCTGATGCGTGCTATCCGCCGTATATACGGTGTTAACTGATTTAAATTATGTCCGCAAAACAGCTTATTAAAGACCATTTTATAGAACTGCGGATTTTTCAGCACCACAGTATTGTGGCTATTGTATTTACCATTGTGCTGTTCGGGATCCTGGCTGCACGGCTGTTTTACCTGCAGATCGCTAACCATGATCACTTTACTACCCTGTCACAGAATAATCGGGTTTCAGTGCAGGCGATTCCACCCACCCGGGGGTTGATTTATGACCGCAATGGTATTATTCTGGCGGAAAACCTGCCCTCCTATACCCTGCAGATCATTCCTGAGCAGACTAAAGATATTGATAACCTGATTGAAGAGCTGGCCACTCTGATTGAAATCCGCGATGTGGATATTAAAAAATTTAAAAAAGAGGTTAAACGCAAACGCCGTTTTGAGGGTGTCCCCCTGCGCTTTCGCCTGACCGATAAAGAAGTGGCAATTATCTCTGTTAACCTGCATCGCCTGCCCGGCGTGGAAATACAGGCACAGTTAACCCGTTATTATCCCTATGGCAGGGAAACCTCCCATGTGGTCGGCTATGTCGGGCGCATCAATGAAAAAGAATTAAAAACTCTGCCGGTCACCAATTACAGCGGCACCAACCATACCGGTAAACTGGGCATTGAAAAGTCCTACGAAGCCCTGCTGCACGGACAGGTGGGTTATCAGAAAGTGGAAACCAATGTACGCGACCGGGTATTACGGGTACTAGAACGCAGTAATCCCACTCCGGGAGATGATTTATACCTTAATCTGGACATTAATTTACAGAAGGTTGCCGCTGAAGCCTTTGAGGGCAAACGGGGTGCCCTAGTGGCTATTGATCCACAAAATGGTCATATACTGGCTATGCTCAGTATGCCCGATTATGATGCCAACCTGTTTGTTAATGGTATTGATTCAAAAACCTATAAAGCACTCAATACCTCCTGGGAACGGCCTCTTTATAACCGCACCCTTCTGGGCAGCTATCCTCCCGGCTCAACCACCAAGCCGTTTTTCGCTCTGGCGGGCCTGGAGCTTAATGTTATTGCTCCGGATCATGAAATATTCTGTCCCGGTTATTATCAACTCAAAGGCAAATCCCATAAGTACCGGGACTGGAAAAAATGGGGACATGGAAAAACCGATATTACCAAATCCATTGTAGAATCCTGTGATGTATTTTATTACGACCTGGCCTTTCAACTGGGCATTGACCGTATGCATGAATTTATGAGCAATTTTGGTTTCGGCCAGCGTTCCGGTATTGATATTCTGGGCGAACGCAGCGGCCTGATGCCCTCCAGAGAGTGGAAAAAACGGGTACATAACCAGGTCTGGTTCCCCGGCGAAACACTCATTGCCGGTATTGGTCAGGGCTATGTACTGGTTACACCACTGCAACTGGCACTGGCAACTGCCACTCTGGCCAATGGCGGAAAGCTTTACCAGCCGCAATTAGTCCATTCTATTAAGCGCAAATCCGATCCCATTCCCCGACTGGTTACCCCACAGCTGGTACGGGAGATTAAAGTCAATCGACCCTCTAACTGGAAAAAGGTTTACCATGCCATGACCGAAGTTATCCATGGTCGCAGGGGTACGGCACGGCGCTTAAACAAGCCGGACATGCGCTATAAAATTGCCGGTAAAACCGGTACCGCCCAGGTATTTACCGTAGCTCAGGATGCTTCCTATAAAGAAGAAGAACTAGAAGAACGGCTCAAGGATCATGCCCTGTTTATGGCTTTTGCTCCCGTTGATAATCCCAGGATTGCGATTGCTGTGGTGGTAGAAAACGGCGGCCACGGCGGCTCTGTTGCTGCCCCCATTGCCGGTAAGGTCATTGAGGCCTATCTCAGCCAGTTTAATGATGAAGAACTTAAGGCTGCACAAAAAAAACAAAAGCCATCAGCTAAAAAAAAGCCTTCAGCCCATAAAAAGCCCATAAGAAATAAAGCAAAACCCAGTATTCAACAGACTCATAACAACACAGCACTATTCCTTAACGAGCCAGAATACCAGAGGCATAAAAACTTAATCCAGGCACATCGAGTGAAGGAAAACGCACATGGCTAGTCGCTCATCCCAGCAGGGCCTGTTTTTTCGGATGCATATCGACCTGACACTGCTGCTCGCGCTGCTGGCACTGATCGCTGCCGGACAGGTGATCCTCTACAGTGCCGGTGGTGAAAATATCGCCCTGATGCAGCGCCAGTCGATCCGTCTGGGGGTCGCGTTTGCTGTCATGCTGGCTATTGCCCAGATTTCCCCGGATACCATGCGCCGCTGGTCCCCGGTACTGTTTATTTTCGGTACCATTATGCTTATTGCCGTCCTGCTGGTGGGAACCAAGGCACTGGGTGCCCGGCGCTGGCTGGATCTGGGGCTGTTCCGTTTTCAACCTTCTGAAATGATGAAGCTGGCCGTACCCATGATGATTGCCTGGTTTCTGTCCGCCGGAAATATACCGCCCAGCAACCGGCGTATTTTTGCGGCCCTGGCCATCCTGATTGTTCCGGTATTGCTGATTGCCAAACAGCCCGATCTGGGCACATCCCTGCTGGTCAGCAGTGCCGGATTATTTGTTATTTTTATGTCCGGTGTGTCCTGGCGCCTGATCCTCGGTTTTATAATTGCCGGGATCAGTTTTACAGTGCCCATGTGGTTATTTCTGATGCGTGACTACCAGCGCCAGCGGGTACTTACCATGCTTAATCCAGAATCCGATCCTCTGGGCAGCGGCTATCATATTATCCAGTCCAAAATAGCCATCGGCTCCGGTGGCAGCTTTGGCAAAGGCTGGCTTAACGGCACCCAGTCTCATCTGGAATTTTTACCGGAGCGCCATACCGACTTTATTTTTTCTGTTTTTGCCGAAGAATTTGGTTTCAGCGGGGTATTAATTTTACTGACCCTGTATATGTTTATTATTTTTCGAGGCATTTACATTACTACCCAGGCCCACGGCACCTATGCCCGGCTGCTGGGTGCCAGTGTAGTACTGACTTTTCTGATTTATATTTTTGTGAATATCGGCATGGTCAGCGGTATTCTGCCCGTAGTGGGCGTACCCCTGCCACTGGTGAGTTACGGTGGTACCTCTATTGTGACATTAATGGCCGGATTTGGTATTTTAATGGCCATTCATACCCATCGAAAACTTTTAGCCCATTAGCGAGTCCTATAAACGAATAAGAGTAACAATATGGAAAACTTTATGAGAAACGGAATACAGCGTACTTTTTTAATTAGCCTTTTCTTTAGTCTGCTGTGCCTGTCTGCCAGTGCCTGGAGCAGCAGCCTGGTCAAAGAGACCAAAGTACAGAACTTTATTGATCAGATGGTCAGCAAGCATGGCTTTAATCGTGATGAGCTGGAAAAGCTCTTCAGCCAGGTTAAGATCAAACAGAAAATTCTTGATGCCATCAGCCGTCCGGCAGAAAAGAGTAAACCCTGGTATGAATACCGCAATATATTCCTTAAACCCCGGCGAATTAAACATGGAATTAACTTCTGGAAAGAAAACCGGCAGGTTATAGACTATGCCCATAAAGTCTATGGTGTCGCCCCGGAAATTATCGTCGCCATTATCGGTGTGGAAACTTTTTATGGCACCAGACAGGGCAGCTACCGGGTTATGGATGCCCTGTCCACTCTGGGTTTTAAATACCCCAAACGCAGCCAGTTTTTCCTCGGTGAACTGGAGTATTTTCTACTCATGAGTAAGGAACAGGGCTTTGATCCCTTAAGCAAGAAAGGTTCTTATGCCGGTGCCATGGGTATGGGTCAGTTTATTCCCAGCAGCTTTCAAAGTTATGCCATTGATTTTGACGGTGATGGTATCAAGAACATCTGGAGTAATGAAGCCGATGCCATTGGCAGTGTCGCTAATTATTTTAAACGTCACGGCTGGCAGAAAGATCAGCCGGTTGCGGATAAGATCAGCCTGAGCAAGGACAGCAGTATAAGCCCCGAAGATGCCTGTAAACGCAGCTGTAAACCCAAAATGACGGTCGCTGATTTTAAACACAAAGGCGTTACGGGCAAACTGTCTGTCCGTGATAAAACCAAAGCCATTCTACTGGCTCTGAAACAAAAAACTGGTATGGAATACTGGCTCGGCTATAATAATTTTTATGTAATCTCACGCTATAATCACAGCACCCTGTATTCCATGGCCGTTTATCAGTTAAGCCAGGAGATTAAAAAAGAATTTGAAAAGAGTGAAAAAACTGAAAATTAGTGGGATTAAGAATTAGCTGCCATTCTGTTACAGTTATGTATTAAATTTTTTTGAGTAAATACCATGTCTCTTCACCTGCTGCGATCTATAAGTATTATTATCATTACCCTTATCCTGGCTGCATGCAGCAGCTCACCGGATATCTATACCCGCAGCAAGGACGGTCCACCTTCTTCCTGGGGCGATGTTTCCCAGATACCGGATGCCGTCCCCAAAAAAGAACCGCGCAGTAAATCCGGTAACCCAGGCTCCTATGTAGTATTTGGCAAGCGCTATTATGTTATGAAATCAGCTAAAGGTTATAAGGAACGGGGCATTGCCTCCTGGTACGGCAGCAAATTCCACGGTAAGCGCACCTCCAGTGGCGAAGCCTATGATATGCACGGCATGACTGCCGCACATAAAACCCTGCCCTTACCCACCTATGTCAAGGTTACTAACCTGAAAAACGGCCGTCAGGTCATTGTTAAAGTAAATGACCGTGGCCCATTTCATGAAAACCGCATCATTGATTTATCCCATACTGCAGCCATTAAACTGGGTATAAAAGGCACCGGCACCGGACTGGTGGAAGTAGAGGCCATTGATCCGGATAACTGGGATAACAACACCATAACCACCCAGCCTCCCCCGGCGCCCGTTGCTGACACACCGTCTGAAACCATAACAAAAGTACCGGTTCCTAAAATTAATGGTATTTTTCTGCAATTGGGAGCTTTTGTCAGTTCCCATAATGCCTATACCCTGAAAAACAAGGCAAATACTGCCCTAGGGTCCACTCTGGCCAGTGTCAGCAGTACACTCAACGGCAGCCAGAAATTCTACCGGGTACGCATCGGCCCCTTGGATAATGTTGAACAGGCTGACAATCTGACTGAACGCCTGACCCAAAAGGGTTTTAATACTCCCAGCGTGGTTATTGATTAACCCCTAAATTGTTTCCATCCGTTTATTAAGCTTTTAACTTCCCCCTTCTTCAGAAGGGGGATTGAGGGGGTTGCAAATTAAAGACTTAACCCCCTTTATCCCCCTTTAAAAAAGCTGTATCTTGGTCACATCTTTTTACCAAGCAGGGGAACTTATTTGGGGTTCATGGATCAGATATCAAAACCATACAGGAAATTGGTATCATGAGTAAAGTATTAAATGAAGCAGAGT
>JBHNNM010000046.1:0-12235 GCA_048563625.1 Gammaproteobacteria bacterium
TGTTAGTATGAAACATGAGAGTCTCCTTTTGTTTTGTTATAAAGATTCACACCTTTAATCAAAACGGGAAACTCTCACTAAGTCAAGCCGACTGTCAGATCAGGTCGGAACTACTACACCTTATTTGCTCTAAAAATTCACTCATAGTAAAACTCAATCATTTAATTCAAAAAAAACTCACAGGCAAATAACTGGGCATCTTCCTTACCCTGTTTTGCCGGATAATAATTACGTCTAACACCAATTTCATTAAACCCCATATTCTGATACATCTGTATCGCAATATGATTAGACATTCTGACTTCAAGATACATGGTTTTAGCACCATTATTACGAAAATGGTCCATTAACCATTGTAAAAACTGCTGTCCATAACCCTGATGCTGGTAGTGAGGTGCAATACAGATATTCAGCAGGTGGGCCTCATCCAGTACGGTACTGACAAAGGCATAACCACGTATCTCATCATCCTGTTCATATACAAAACTGTGATAACCTACCCGAAGACAATCCGCCAGCAGCCCCTTAGTCCATGGAAACTCATAAGTGGCCTGCTCTATGGCAAATACCGGTTCCAGATCAAAGCGGGTCATTGTACGGATAAACGGTCCGATAGACAAACTGGATTCAGTCATACTTAAGCTTCAGAGCCGGATTGAATGGTTTGTTTAATCAGCATCAGATCTGATAAGGCGGCTTTCTTATCCAGTGGATTGCGCAACAGGTAATCCGGATGAAAGCTCACCAGTGCCGGATAATCCTGACCGGCAATATTTAAATTATGTAACTGACCACGCAATTGTTTAAAGGTTTTAGTGGTTTTTAATAAGGCTCTGGCCGGGTTTATACCCAGAATAACAATTAACTGTGGCTTTAGCTGCCGGATCTGTTCCACCAGAAATACAGAGCATTGCTGAGTATCTGCTTCACTCACTACAAAGTCCTGCAGGGAATGGCACTTAACCAGACCACTGTAAAAATACTGCTGTTCAATGCCGATGGTCGCCAGCATTTTATGAAACAGATGTCCGCGAATGTCGGTTAAATAATGACCTGATCGGTCTTCGTCAGCATTGGGTGCATCGCTGATAAAAAATACCGGGGCATTAGGAAAACCCTGTCCGGAAAGACTGTTAAGACGCTGACTGCGTCCCGGACAAAGCTGACACCCGAAAATTTTCTGTTCCAGATCTTGATCCAGTATAAAATGCTCAGTCTCAGTATTCTCCGGCAGATCCAGTTTTTCATGGCCGGAAGTTTTTGTTTCAACGAGTCCTACAGGAGTTTGTTCCGTTTGAACGGGTTCGGAAACGGCTTCCTGTACAGGTTCAGAATAATATTCAGATGGAGCAGGAATGTCTGGCTCAGAGGATACCGGCTCCATTTTCTCTGTAAAGTCTCTGCTCTGCTGCTGTATTAAAGGTTGCTGTGGTTGTTCTTTCTTTGCAGGCTCAGGAATATCTTCATCAAGTGGTGCATCTTTCAGCCGCCATGCCTGTATGTCCATGGCCTGCAGATATTCCTGTATTAATGCATTATCCGGCATTGTGGTCATTAAAGCTGCGGATGAGCCCGTTCACTGGCCTGGATAAGTTTGTTCAGCGCATTGATATAAGAGCGGGCCGAAGCAATGACTATATCGGTATCCGCACCCTGACCGTTAACAATACGGTTGGCCTTTTCAAGACGTACGGTGACATCCCCTTGAGCATCGGTACCACTGGTAATATTATTAACTGAATAAAGTTTTAATTCGGCTTCACTATTCACAATGGCTTCAATGGCTTTAAAGGCAGCATCGACAGGCCCACTGCCAACTGCAGTAGCCGAGCGTTCTTCACCATCAACCAGCAGACTGATACTGGCAACCGGTGTTTCTCCGGTTTCGGAGCAGACTTTAAGAGACAGCAGTTTAATGCTCTCATCTCTGGATGCCACTGTTTCTGAGACCAGTGCCTGCAGATCATCATCAAAGATTTCATGTTTCTTGTCCGCCAATTCCTTAAAGCGGGCAAAAGCCTGGTTCAGACTTTCTTCGGATTTAAATTCAATTCCCAGATCTTTTAGGCGGCTTTTAAGTGCATTACGGCCGGAGTGTTTGCCCAGAATAATATGGTTTTCTTTCCAGCCCACATCTTCAGCACGCATAATTTCATAGGTTTCACGGTTTTTAAGTACACCGTCCTGATGAATACCGGATTCATGAGCAAAAGCATTAGCGCCTACAATGGCCTTATTGGGCTGTACCGGGAAACCGGTTATGCCGGCCACAACACGGGAAGCCGGTACAATCTGAGTGGTATCCAGGCTGGTATCACAGGGAAAAACATCCTGACGGGTACGCACCGCCATAACCACTTCTTCCAGTGCCGCATTACCGGCCCGTTCACCCAGGCCGTTAATAGTACACTCTACCTGACGGGCACCCTGTAACACAGCGGATAAGGAGTTAGCCACTGCCAGTCCCAGATCATTATGACAATGCACTGAAAATACAGCTTTATCGGAATTTGGAATTTTTTCCAGCAGGTTATGGATCAGCTGACCGAACTGGTGAGGAATGTTATAACCGACGGTATCGGGAATATTAATAGTTGAAGCACCGGCATTAATAACTGCCTCGATAACCCGGCATAAAAAGTCCAGATCGGAACGGCCGGCATCTTCAGGAGAAAATTCCACATTGTCGGTATGCTGGCGGGCACGTTTAACCGCTGCTACAGCCTGTTCAACTACCTGATCCGGAGTCATGCGTAGTTTTTTCTCCATATGGATAGGAGAAGTGGCAATAAAGGTATGGATTCTGGAGGAATTAGCGCCTTTTAATGCTTCACCAGCCCGGTCAATATCTTTCTCCAGTGCTCTGGCCAGACCGCACATGGTACTGTCTTTAATGGTATCCGCAACGGCCTTGACTGACTCAAAATCTCCGGGACTGGCAATAGGAAAACCCGCTTCGATAATATCCACCTTCATGCGTTCCAGCACTTTGGCGACGCGGATTTTTTCTTCTCTGGTCATGGACGCACCGGGACTCTGTTCCCCGTCGCGCAATGTGGTATCAAAGATTATTAATTTATCAGTCATGCTTCACTCCAGTTAAGGAGTGCTATTTTATCATAGTCCGCTGATACTGATAATAGGCATTTTATGTGCTTGTGAATTTTACTGGACTTGAATTTAGGTATGGGTATCTTTACCGGGCTTTTTTTAATTTACGTATGGTATAGCCTACAAGACCGGAAAAGGTGTACAGGGCAAAAATACTGAACAGAATCAACGGCGGCTGGTAAACAATAAAAACAAAGACCAGCACCATAATTAAAATGGTGACAAAGGGGACTTTGTTTTTTAAATCCAGATCTTTAAAGCTGCGGTATTTAATATTACTGACCATAAGCAGGCCGGCACCTATAGTCATAATCATAACCAGGTATTTCAAACTTTCTCCGACTATCTGATTTTCGGCGCAGACCCAGACAAAACCGACGATAAAACCGGCCGCTGCCGGACTGGCCAGCCCCTGAAAATAACGTTTATCGGCATGACCGATCTGGGTATTAAACCGTGCCAGACGTAAAGCTGCACTGACCACATAAATAAAGGCAGCAATCCAGCCAATCTTGCCAAGAGCAGATAGTGACCAGGTGTACATAATTAAGGCCGGGGCAATACCAAAGGAAATCATATCAGAAAGACTGTCGTATTCCGCACCAAAATCACTCTGGGTATTGGTCATACGCGCTACCCTTCCATCCAGCCCATCCAGGATCATGGAAATAAATATAGCCAGGGCGGCTGCCTCAAAGCGGTCATTTATAGTGGCAATAACAGCATAAAAACCGCCAAACAGTGCTCCTGTGGTAAAAAGATTAGGCAGCAGATAAATGCCACGGCGTTTTTTTGCCCGTGATACTGACTCCACAGCAGCCTCTTCTTCTACACTGACCAGTTTGGTAACATTGTCATTATTTTCTGAATCATTGTTTGTTGAATTATTATTTTGCGGGTCTTCCATAATTTTAAATGTCTGTACGCTATTTTTAAAACACAAGATTAACAAATCAGCAGGCAAAAAAATAGCCTGACCGGCTTTATACCGGACAGGCTATTTTACCCAATATTGAAAAAAGACTTAGTTTTTGTCTTTATCAACTAGGGCGTTTTCAGTGATCCATGGCATCATGGCGCGCAGTTTAGCACCCGTCTGCTCAATAGGATGGGCCGCATTGTTACGACGCCAAGCAGTCATTTCAGGATAGTTGGTCTGACCTTCAAGGATAAAGCGCTTTGCATATTCACCATTCTGAATATTCTTCAGGGCTTCCTGCATGGCTTTACAGCTTTCATCATTAATGACTTTAGGACCTGTGACATACTCACCATATTCCGCATTATTGGAAATGGAGTAGTTCATATTGGCAATACCACCTTCATACATCAGGTCAACAATCAGTTTTAATTCATGCAGACATTCAAAGTAGGCCATTTCAGGGGCATAACCGGCTTCAGTCAGAGTTTCAAAACCTGCTTTAACCAGCTCGACTGCACCACCACATAATACTGCCTGTTCACCAAATAAATCAGTTTCAGTCTCATCTTTAAAGGTCGTTTCAATAATACCGGTACGACCACCGCCAACACCAGAAGCATAGGACAGGGCCACATCTTTGGCTTTACCGGAAGCGTCCTGGAATATGGCAATCAGGTCTGGAATACCGCCGCCCTTAACAAACTCGGAACGAACAGTATGTCCGGGTGCCTTAGGAGCAATCATAATGACGTTCAGATCGGCACGGGGAACAATCTGGTTATAATGAATACTAAAACCATGAGCAAAAGCCAGAGTAGCGCCCTGCTTGATATTAGGTTCGATTTCGTTTTTATATAATTGAGACTGAAACTCGTCTGGCGTCAGGATCATAACCAGGTCAGCGTCTTTAACTGCATCAGGAGTATTTTTTACCGCCAGACCCGCTGCTTCAGCTTTCGCTGCAGAAGATGAACCTTCACGCAGAGCAATGGTGACATCCACACCGGAATCTTTCAGATTGTTTGCATGAGCATGGCCCTGAGAACCATAACCAACGATGGTGACTTTCATGCCCTTAATGATAGAAAGATCGCAATCCTTATCATAATATATATTCATTATCAAAACCTTATAGTTAATTTTTAAAATAGTTCTTAATATTAGTTCTTAATATTTAGTTAATGGTTTTCAGTCGTTTTAAATAAATTATATACGGATAAAAACCAGACGGATTCTAAAGCATTTTCTTTCTACACATGCAGTGCAGAATTGCCTCTGGCAATGCCCATAACACCGGAACGCACTGTTTCCAGAATACTGTCACATTCAAAAGAACCGACAAAAGCATCTAGTTTATCACTGGTGCCGGTTAATTCAATTGTGTATGAATTAGATGTAACATCGACGATATTGCCACGAAAAATTGTGGTTAAGCGCATTATCTCGTCACGTTTACTGCCCGTAGCTTTAACCTTGATCAGCATCATTTCACGCTCTATATGAGAGTGGCCATGAACATTGAGATCATTAAGTTTTACCACATCAATCAGTTTATTTAGCTGCTTGGTGATCTGCTCAATGATTTCATCAGAGCCGCGGGTGACCAGGGTCATACGTGATAAGGTCGGATCTTCTGTCGGTGCTACTGTCAGAGACTCAATATTATAGGCCCGTGCAGAGAAAAGACCGGCTACCCGTGACAGAGCTCCGGCTTCGTTTTCAAGTAAAATAGATATTATATGTCGCATTTTTTATCTTTAACCTTATCTGTTAAACCAGTTCACTGTCCGGGGCCAGTTCCATTTCATGCTGCCCTTTACCGGCCGCAATCATGGGATAAACATTTTCTTCACGGTTGGTGATGAAATCAATAAAGACCAGCTTGTCTTTCATGGCGAAGGCTTCTTTTAAAGCATCTTCTACATCACTGGTTTTATCAACCTGCATACCGACATGGCCATAACTTTCTGTTAATTTAACAAAATCAGGAATGGAATCCATATAGGACATGGCATAACGGCCTTCATAGAAAAACTCCTGCCACTGTCTGACCATACCCAGGTAACGGTTATTCAGATTGATGATTTTTATAGGCAGCTGATACTGCATACAGGTAGCCAGCTCCTGAATATTCATCTGAATACTGCCCTCACCGGTGACACAGGCCACAGTTTGATCAAGATGAGCCAGTTGCACACCCATGGCCGCCGGAAGGCCAAAGCCCATAGTGCCCAGACCACCGGAATTGATCCACTGTCTGTGCTTGTCAAACTTGTAATACTGAGCAGCAAACATCTGGTGCTGACCTACATCAGAAGTAATATAAGCATCACCTTTTGTTACTTCATACAGTTTTTCTATGACGTATTGAGGCTTGATAACCTTGGTCTTTTTGTTATATTTCAGGCAGTTCTTTTTACGCCATTGTCTGATTTTCTTCCACCAGTCCTTAATAGCTTCCAGATCAGTATTTTCCTGATCATCTTTTAACAGTTTCAACATGGATGTCAGAACATCATCCACATCACCCACAATAGGCACATCCACTTTAACATTCTTGGAAATAGAGGACGGGTCAATATCAATATGAATAATTTTGGCGTTAGGACAAAAATGTTCCAGATGACCGGTAATACGATCATCAAAACGTGCCCCTACTGCAATCAGCACGTCAGTTTCGTGCATGGCCATATTAGCTTCATAAGTACCGTGCATACCCAGCATTCCCAGCCACTGTTCATCAGTTGCAGGATAAGCGCCAAGCCCCATTAAGGTACTGGTTATTGGAAAGCCCAGTCGCTGCACCAGAGTTCTTAAAGACTGAGAAGCATTGGACAGCACTACACCGCCGCCGGTATAAAAAACCGGGCGCTTAGCACGTTTGATCAGTTCCATGGCCTTTTTAATCTGGTACTGATGTCCCTTAATAACCGGATTATAGGAACGCATACTGATGGTCGGCATGTAGCTGTATGGAATTTTGATATTCGGATCGGTTATATCTTTAGGAACATCAATCAGTACAGGGCCAGGACGACCGGTCGAGGCAACATAAAAGGCTTTTTTCAGCGTCTCGGCCAGGTCCTTAACATCTTTTACCAGGAAATTATGTTTTACACAGGGACGGGAAATACCCACAGAATCCACTTCCTGAAAAGCATCACTGCCGATAACCGCTGTAGGAACCTGACCAGATATAACCACCAGGGGAATGGAATCAAGATAAGCGGTCGCAATCCCGGTTACGGCATTGGTCATACCGGGACCGGAGGTAACCAGTGCCACACCAGTTTTACCGGAGGAACGGGCATAGCCATCAGCCGCATGCACTGCTGCCTGCTCGTGACGAACCAGAATATGTTTGACTTCATCTGCTTTAAACAGCGCATCATAAATATGCAGTACCGCACCACCCGGATAACCGAACAGGTACTCAACACCCTCATCTTTGAGGAACTGCGCAATAATTTCGGAACCTGATAATTCCACTATTTACTCCCGTATAACCTGATACAAATTTTTCTTGGTTTTATTTCTTGTAAATGTTATCAATCGTAAATGACCATTATTAAAATGACCAAAACGAATATCTGAAAGACATTTCTTTAAGTTAAATTAATCCTGCATTATACCCTGTAAAAACGGGCGTTTCAGCAAAAAACAGGCTCAGGAGTAGAAAAAGTGGTAATAATTTATGAGAAAAATAGAATATTCTGGAAGATTTAATTAGGAATAAGAAATTCGGCGGGGATGGATAAATAAAATAGAAAAAAAGGAACAATTTCTCCCCTCAGTTAGAGAGGACAAATTGCAACTGAATTACAGCTTGTCAGCTTCTTCAGCCAGATATTCAGCAACACCGTCTGGAGTCGCTTTCATACCTTTTTCACCTTTGTGCCAGCCTGCTGGGCAGACTTCACCATGCTCTTCAGTAAACTGCAGTGCATCGATCATACGCAGCATTTCGTCAATGTTACGACCTAAAGGCAGATCATTAACAACCTGGTGACGAACAACACCGTTCTTGTCAATCAGGAAAGAACCACGGAAAGCAACACCGCCGGCTTCTTCTACGTCATAATCCTGACAGATAGTGTGCTTAAGATCAGCAACCAAAGGATATTTAACCGGACCAATACCACCTTCATTGATAGGAGTATTTCTCCAGGCTAGGTGAGTAAAATGAGAGTCAATGGAACAACCAATGACTTTAACACCACGAGAAGTGAACTCTTCTATACGGTGATCAAATGCAATCAGTTCAGAAGGACATACGAAAGTAAAATCCAGTGGGTAGAAGAATAAAACAGCATAGCTGTCTTTAATGTAATCACCGAAATTAAAATCTTCTTTAATTTCACCGTCGCCCATAACAGCATTTGCAGTAAAATCGGGAGCCTGTTTGCCAACAAGTACGCTCATTATTCATTTCTCCTAATGAAATATTATTAATAGTGTTTGTCGTTTAAGTTTATAAGTATATTACTAAAACAATAAATACCCTACTTATTTAGTAAGATATTTTAGAATGACTCTAAATTAAAAGCAAGAATAAGTTTTAATTTTTTTCAATCAACAACTACATATAAACATTCTATTTTAATATGGCACGACCCTCTCAAATTCAAGAGCCAATTTCAGTCGGATTCAGCTACGTAATTTTGCAAAAGCATTCGCCATAGCATTATTGGCAGGTGTAGCCTGCTCTATTTTACGCTTCTGCCTACCCTGGGCTGGCCGCATGGGTTCACCGGAGCGTTTTTGCGGTTTTTCGGCTTTTTCATTTAGACGCATGGTTAATGCTATACGATTACGTTTTAAATCCACCTCAACCACTTTGGCCTTAACCACATCGCCGGCTTTTACAATATCCCTTGGATCTTTAACAAACTTATCGGCCAGCTGGGAAATATGAACTAGGCCGTCCTGATGCACCCCGATATCTACAAATGCACCAAAGTTGGTCACATTAGTCACTACCCCTTCCAGAATCATCCCTTCTTTTAGATCTTTTGGCGATTCGACACCCTCAACAAAACTGCCTGTTTTAAATTCAGGTCGTGGATCCCGTCCGGGTTTTTCCAGTTCTGCCAGCACATCCCTGACAGTGGGTTCACCAAAATTTTCATCAGTAAACTGGGCTGGATTTAAGGAACGAAGGAAGGATTTATCCCCAATTAAGTTACGGATATCCCGGTTACAGCTGGCGGCAATTTTTTCCACCAGGGGGTAAGCCTCAGGATGTACAGCAGACCCATCCAGGGGATTGTCACCGTTCATTACCCTTAAAAAACCGGCAGATAACTCAAAAGCCTTATCACCCATGCGGGATACTTTCAGCAATTCTTTTCGGCTTTTAAAAGCCCCGTTCTGTTCACGATACACCACAATATTACTGGCCTGGGTACGGCTGAGACCGGAAACCTGAGTCAATAAGGGTACCGATGCGGTGTTTAAATCAACACCGACACCGTTTACACAGTCCTCCACTACAGTATCGAGCTTTTTACTTAATTGTGTCTGACTGACATCATGCTGATACTGTCCCACACCAATGGACTTAGGATCAATTTTAACCAATTCCGCCAGTGGGTCCTGTAAACGCCGGGCAATGGAAACCGCCCCGCGCAGAGAGACATCCAGTTCAGGAAATTCCTGTGCAGCCAGTTCCGAAGCAGAATACACAGAAGCACCGGCTTCTGATACCACTACTTTGCTTAACCGTAATTCGGGCACCTGTTTAATAACATCGGCTGCCAGTTTGTCAGTTTCCCGTGATGCCGTACCATTGCCAATGCTGATCAACTCTGCTGAATGCTTTCTGGCCTGGGCGGTCAGGGTATGTACAGACTGCTCCCATTGATGTTTTGGGGCATGGGGATAAATAGTGGTACTGTCCAGTAATTTACCTGTGGCATCCACCACAATGACTTTAACACCGGTTCGAATGCCCGGATCCAGTCCTATAGTAATTTTCTGTCCTGCCGGTGCAGCCAGTAGCAGATCTTTGAGGTTATTACCAAATACATCAATAGCGGCTTCTTCAGCCTGTTCCCGCAGACGTTTTTTTAAATCCATATCCAGAGCAGTTTTTAACTTGATTTTCCAGGTCCACTTAACCACCTCCATCAGCCATTTATCAGCCGCTCTGCCTTTGTCTTCAATATTAAAGAAACGGGCAATTTTATGCTCCATGGTTGATAGTGTACCGGGGGCCGACTCCTCATCCAGCTCTGTGGAAATACTTAAAAAACCTTCCTTACGTCCTCTAAACAGTGCCAGGATACGGTGTGAGGGCATTTGCTCCAGTTTTTCTCTGGCATCAAAATAATCAGAGTATTTACTGCCCTCTTCTTCCTTACCGGCAACCACTTTAGATACCATCAGGCCGTTTTCCCAGAGGTATTCGCGCAGATTTCCCACCAGTTCCGGTGCTTCTGCAAAACGCTCCATCAGAATCTGCTTAGCACCATCCAGAGCATCTTTTAGCGAATTAATCTTTTTATCTGCATTTATATATTTTTCTGCGGCCATTTCCGGAGATTGTTCCGAATTGTTTAGCAGGCTGTCTGCCAATGGTTCAAGACCAGCTTCTCTGGCCGTGTCCGCTTTGGTTTTGCGTTTAATAATATATGGTTTGTAGAGGTCTTCCAGACGGGTTTTAGTATCTGCTGCATTGATTTGCTGTTCAAGCACAGGGGTTAATTTACCCTGCTCAGTAATCGCTTTTATAATAGTGTCTTTTCTGTCATTTAATTCCCGCAGATAATGTAAACGCTCATCCAGCAGGCGTAACTGGGTATCATCCAAACTGCCGGTTACTTCCTTACGGTAACGGGCAATAAACGGCACTGTATCACCTTCATCCAGTAAGGTAATTGTGGCTTCTATCTGAGCCGGTTTAACATTGAGTTCCTGGGCGATTTGTTGGGCGATTTGCTGAGTTTTTGAAACGGGCATACCGTAAAGATTTCCTAATATGGTTTAAAAGAGGAAATCTTAGTTCAGATTAACTTGAGAAGCAAAAAAAAGCCCCTGTTTTTTCACAAGACAGGGGCTTTTTTTATTCAGGAAGAGATTAGATTACAATCAGCTTAAAGCAAAATACACTGCCAAGGCTGAGATAATACCTACGGCAGAAGCTATAAAGGTTGCCGTAGTAATTCGGGTAGCCATTTTGTCATTTGACTCATTAATGGCATCAGTAATACGCATCATGGTTTCATGAGCGACTGTATTTGCCGTATCTCTGGCTGCTTCAATAGCTTTGCTGGTTGATGCCAGGCGGGCAACGCTCTTAATTTCTTTCAGAGTTTTAGGATCAATCTTACTGATATTGTCTTTATTTAAATTGTCCAGTTTGGCGGTCAGTTCCTGCATGGAACCCTGGATCTGACTGGAAAGTTTATTAGAGAAAGAGTTAATACGAATATCAAAGGTTTTTTCTGCAATGGTCTGAGCCATATCTTCATCACAGAGTTTCAGCTCATTACGAAACTTGGACAGTTGCTGTGCGGTAGTACCAATAACCTGGTAACGCACAGCTGCAGCCACTGCGGCTTCTGCTGTCTGGCGTACCATTTTTTCTATATCTTCAGCCGTAATGTGATGGGCATCATTGGAGGCTTCCTGACCCGTCTGGATATGGCCAATTTCCGGCAGTTCATTAAGTTTGCGCACGACCGCGTTTAAACTATCCGCTGAAGCCGGTTTAGGCAGGATATCGACAACCCCATGGGAAATGACATTTTTCTCATATTCATCACCATCCTGCGAGGTGTACATGACTACCGGAATAACTGCTGTTTCAGGATTGATTTAATTTTCTGCACCGTTTCCAGGCCATTCAGACCAGGCATCATATGATCCATAAAAATGGCATCTGGCTGATTGTCTTTCAGGTAGTCCAGCGCTTCTTCACCGGATTCTGCCAGATCTGCCGTAAGATTTATTTTCCCAAGCATTTTACGCAACATAAATCGTGCAGATTTTGAGTCGTCCACAACCAGAACGTGTTTTACTGTCATAATCTGATACCCTTAAAAACCCGTTATTGGGTTTAAATATTTTATTATTTTTAATGCTGATGTATCCCCACGAATTTATTAGAAAATTCGAGGTTTAAATAAGATCGACTTTCATGGTGAAATATGATCAAATTTGTTTCGACCAAAAAACAAATCAAAAGAACACCATGAAAGC